>CAMZCV010000090.1 GCA_947305035.1 uncultured Coriobacteriales bacterium
CTCGATGATGATGTTGAGCGAGTCGAGGATCTCGGAACGCGCGGGCTTGATGTACTTTGCGCTGGCGTTGATCTTCGCGGCATATGAGTCGACGCCGACGCGCGTCAGACGCGCCCAAACAGAGCCGGAGTCGACGAAGCTGCCCGAGAAGAGCTCGGACCCTTCGGTCTTCTCGATGGACTGGCTCTCGCCCGTAAGCAGGCTCTCGTTGAGCAGCGCCTCGCCTGCGATGACGACGGCATCTGCGGGGACCTGATCTCCACGTGCGAGCAAGACGACGTCGTCGAGCACAAGATCCTCGAAGGGAAGCTCGACGGTCTTCCCATCGCGCTGTACGCGCACGGTCTTGGCTGTGAGGATGGAGAGCTTGTCGACCATGCGCTTGGCGCGGATCTCCTGGAAGACGCCGATCACGAGGTTCGAGATGACGACACCGATGAAGAGCGCATTCTTGAGCTGCCCCGTTGTGAGCACGAGGATGAACATGAGCACGTTGATGCCGTTGAAGAGCGTGAAAGTATGCTCGGAGATAATCTGTTTGATTGTTTTGGTTTGGACGTCCGCGTTGGCGTTGACCTTTCCCTGGGCAACGCGCTCGGCAACTTCAGCCTCTGTTAGGCCTGTCATCAAATCCTGCTCGAGATCTTCCACGGACCGTCTTACTCCATATATGAAGACACTTGGTGCCCCCAGGGGGAATCGAACCCACGACCTTTCGCTCCGGAGGCGAACGCTCTATCCACTGAGCTATGGGGGCATAACGCAATCCAGTATATCCCAGTAGGGCGCTTCTCCTTTTAGAAACCATTTGATTAAAGCTGAAGTGGATGCGCAGGGCTCCAACGCGTACGTGCTACCATCGCAGCGGACAAGATACATGCACTGATGTACCAGCAAGAAAGGCGTCGAGATGATTGCTATCGTCAAACATTCGGCGAGCCCCGAGCAGCTCGAGCAATTCATCGCTTGGATAGAGGGTCGCGGCTTCAAGACGCATGTCTCCAAAGGCGAGAACGAGACCATAGTCGGCATCATCGGCGACACCTCGCGCATCGACCCGTTCCTGCTCGAGAGCATGGATATCATCGACCGCGTGCAGCGCGTCTCCGAGCCCTTCAAGAAGGCAAGCCGCGCCTTCCACCCCGACGATACGGTCATCGATTGCGGATACGGCGTCCAAATTGGAGGCGGCACCTTCCATGTGATGGCGGGTCCCTGCTCCGTCGAGGGCGATAACCTGCTGCGTATAGCCCGTGCCGTGCGCGCCGCAGGAGCGACCATCCTGCGCGGAGGGGCGTTCAAGCCCCGTACCTCGCCGTATGCGTGCCAAGGCATGGGCGAGGCAGGTCTCGACCTGCTCTGCGAGGCGCGCGAGGAGCTAGGGATGCCCATCGTGACCGAGCTCATGGACCCGCGCGACGTGCAGACCTTCATCGACCACAAGATCGACATCATCCAGATCGGCGCCCGCAACTCGCAGAACTTCCCCCTCCTCAAAGAGGTTGGTAAAACCGACATTCCCGTGCTGCTCAAGCGTGGCATCGCAGGCACCGTCGACGAGCTTCTCATGGCAGCCGAGTACATCATGAGCGAGGGCAACGAGAAGGTCATGCTCTGCGAACGCGGTATCCGAACCTTCGAAACCCGCACGCGCAACACCTTCGACGTGAACGCGATCCCCGTGCTCAAGAACCTCACGCATCTTCCCGTGATCGGCGATCCCAGCCACGCCACGGGCTACACCCGCTACGTGCGCCCCGTCGCTTACGCTGCAACAGCCGCAGGCGTCGACGGCCTCGAGATCGAAGTGCATGACAACCCCACCGAGGCTTGGTCGGACGGCGCCCAGGCGCTCACGCCCGACATGTTCGAGGATGCCATGAAACGCATCGCGCTCATCCGCGAGGCAGTCACCGCGGAGGCGTAGATGGCACGCACGTTTGTCGAGAAGCGCATTGGAATCGTCGGCCTCGGCCTCATCGGAGGCTCCTTCGCGCGCGCCTACGCTGCTGTCGGTTGGGAAGTCCTCGCGTGGAACCGCACGCGCTCCACGCTCGAACTCGCGGAGATCGAGACCGTTCGTGGAGAGCTCGACGACGAAGCTGTTCCCACCTGCGAGCTCATCATCCTTGCCAGCTATCCCTCCGCCGGCATCGCATGGCTCGCCGAGAAGGCCCCGCTCATCTCGGAAGGCGCCATCGTCATCGATTCAGTGGGTGTAAAGCGCACCGTTGTGGATGCATGCTCCGCCATCGCGGACGAGCATCCCTTCGCGTTCGTGGGATGCCATCCCATGGCCGGAACGCAGTACTCTGGCTTCGCCCATTCGCGAGCGAACATGTTCAACGGCGCCCCGCTTGTGGTGGTTCCTCCCGCGATGGATGATTTCGAGCGTCTCGACGTGCTCGAGCGTCTGAAGGATCTTCTCGAGCCGTGCCATTTCGGCAGCTTCAAGCTCGCATCAGCAGACGAGCACGACCGCATGATCGCCTACACCTCGCAGCTCGCGCACGTGGTATCGAACGCCTACGTGAAGAGCCCCACCGCGCAGAACCACAAGGGTTTCTCCGCGGGCTCGTACAAAGACCTCACCCGCGTGGCGCGTCTGAACGCCACCATGTGGACGGAGCTTTTCCTCGATAACGCCGATTACCTCTCGTCCGAGATCGGTTTTCTAATCGACAGCCTCTCCGCCTACAAGGACGCGCTCGACGCGGGCGACGCGGAGCGGCTCCATGAGCTGCTCGCTGAGGGTGACCGCCTGAAGAGAGAGGCCGAGGGACGATGAGCGGCGAAACCGTCCACATCGCACCATCCTCGGGCAGCTACGACGTGATCGTGAGCGCGAGCGCCCTCTGCAATGCCGGAGAGCACCTCGCCCCGCTCCTCCCCTCACGGAGCGCCTTCATCATCACCGACTCGAACGTCGCGCCGCTCTACCTCGACAGGCTGCGCTCATCGCTCGCGCTCCGGGGGATCCATGCTGCTCACGCCGTCTTCCCTGCAGGCGAGGCGTCCAAGAACCTCGCCACGCTCTCCGACCTGCTCGAAGCCATGGCGGCCGCGGAGCTCACGCGATCCTCGACCGTCATCGCGCTCGGCGGAGGCGTCACGGGCGACATGGCCGGCCTAGCTGCGGCGCTCTACATGCGCGGCATCTCCTATGTGCAGGTACCGACGACCCTGCTCGCCATGGTCGACTCCTCGGTGGGCGGAAAGTGCGCCGTGGACCTCGCAGCCGGCAAGAACCTCGCGGGAGCGTTCCTCCAACCGCTTGCCGTGCTCGCAGACACCTCCACGCTCAAGACCCTGGACGACGAGGTCTTCGCAGATGGCTGCGCCGAGGTCATCAAGCATGCCGTGCTCGCAGATTCCGAGCTCTTCGACATACTCGCCGAGCGCCCGCTCAACAAGGATGACGATGACCTTTACCTCATGACCGTCATCGCAACCAACATCGGCATCAAGCGGCGCTTCGTCGAGGCGGACGAACGGGAACAGGGGCTGCGCAAGCTCCTCAACCTGGGGCACAGCATCGGACATGCCGTCGAGGCGGCATCCGGTTACACGATGGGGCACGGCCATGCGGTCGCCATCGGCTTGTGCGCCATCGCCCGTGCATCCGAGAGGCTCGGGTGGGCGGAGGAAGGGATTGCGGAGCGCATCGAGGCTGTCGTCGCAGCCCACGGCCTTCCTACGGAGAGCCCCTTCCCCGCGAAAGAGCTCATCGGATTCGCGCGGCTCGACAAGAAGTCCGACGACTACGGGATCACCCTCGCAATCCCCAAGCGAATCGGGTCGGCGGAGCTGCGCTACGTCTCCTTCGGCGAATTCGCCTACGCCATCGAACTCGGAGTCGGCGCATGAACGCCCTCGTGACGCCAAGTCCGCTCTCGGGCACCGTCCGCGCCATCCCCTCGAAATCCGAGGCGCACCGAGCGCTCATCTGCGCCGCGCTTTCCGATAAACCCACACGCGTCGTCTGCCGGTCCACATCGGAGGATATCGACGCAACGCTTGGATGCCTCGCCGCCCTCGGAGCACACATCGAGCGCGACGGGGAATCATATCTCGTACACCCTATCGAGGATTCACAGATGGACGGTGCGCTGCTCGATTGCCATGAGTCGGGCTCCACGCTGCGGTTTCTGCTCCCCGTCGCCGCCACCATGGGCTCCTGCACCTTCACCGGAGCGGGGCGGCTCTCGAAACGACCCATGGAACCGCTGGCAGATACCCTACGTGCGCACGGCGCGACGATCGATGCGGATGACGGGCTTCCGGTGCACGTCAGAGGGCCTCTTGCCGCCGGGCGATTCGATATACCCGGCAACATCTCGTCGCAGTTCATCACGGGGCTTCTGCTCGCTGCTCCGCTGCTCAACGAACCTGTGGAGATTCGCGTCTCCGAGCCCATCGAGTCGCGTCCGTACATCGACCTCAGCCTGAGCGTTATCCACGCCTTCGGAATCGACATCGCGACCATCCATGAGAATGGTTTCACCAGCTATCGCGTGCCTGAACAAGCCTCCTATCGTTCTCCGGGGAACTTCGAGGTTGGAGGAGACTGGTCGAACGCAGCCTTCTGGCTCTCCGCCGGGGCTCTTTCCGATGAGGGTGTCGCGGTTGAGGGGCTCTCCCTTTCGTCCAAACAGGCGGATCGCGTTGTAGCCGGAGCCCTCGCGCTCCTCGGCGCGCAGGTGATGCGCAACGCCAACGGGGCGGCAGCACGCAGGGGCGACCTCCACGGGGCGCGCATCGACGTATCGTCATGCCCGGATCTCGTTCCTGCGATAGCGCCCGTTTCCGCCCTCGCCAAAGGACGCACGACGATCTGCGGGGCATCCCGCCTGCGCCTCAAGGAATCCGATCGGCTCGCAGCCATCGCCGACGTGCTCGGAACCCTTGGTGCAAACGTCTGCGTGGATGATGACGCGCTCGTCTTCGAAGGCGTGGAGCACCTGCACGGAGGCACCGTTGACGCCCACAATGACCATCGCATCGCGATGATGGCCGCCATCGCAGCCACTCGAGCTGCGGACCCCGTGCATATTTTCGGCGCGGAGTGCGTCGCCAAATCCTACCCTGGTTTCTTCGACGATTTCGCCAAGCTCGGCGGCCTTGTCATGAAGGAGGTGTGAGATGGCCTCGTCTTTCGGTTCCGCTCTTCGTGTGAGCCTTTTCGGCCAATCGCACGGAGCAGCGATAGGAGCCCTCGTAGAAGGACTTCCCACGGGCTTCAAGCCCAACCTCGAAGAATTGTCTGCTTTTGTGGCACGACGCTCACCTGGACGTTTCCCTTGGGATACCCGTCGCCAGGAAGAGGATGCCGTGCGCATCGTGTCGGGCCTCAATGCAAACGGAGCCACGTGCGGCGCTCCTTTGTGCATCATCATCGAGAACACCG
>CAMZCV010000091.1 GCA_947305035.1 uncultured Coriobacteriales bacterium
CAGCCGCCCGAGGGCGGCTGCATGTCGTGACCTGTTCATGTCATGTTAATCGCCACGGGAGGGCTTACCACAGACCGCCCCGCGTCGGCTTCATTGTACCATCGCCTGCCCATACGCGGCAATGACCCGCAACAGATGCGAGCGTTTTGTCAGGTCAACGTGCGAGGAAGCGGCCCGACCCAGGTTCGGCACAGACGCGCTTTCCGTCATACACCTCGCGCCCGCCCTTGAAGACGCGCGCGATGCGGCCCGAGAGCTCCATGCCCTCGTAGATGCTGTAGTTGATCGCCGACGCGCACTCCCCCATCCCGAGCACGGTGGTGCCGCGCGGGTCGATGAGTACGAGGTCGGCGTCTGCGCCGGCAGCAATGCAGCCCTTGCGCGGCCACATGCCGTAGAAGCGTGCAGCATTTGCCGAGGTCAAATCCACAAACGAGGGCATACTGAGTCCACGCTTCGCAACGCCCTCGCTGAACGCGTAGAGCATGCGCCATTGCACGCCATCAACGCCGTTGGGAATGGACTGGTACGTTGCGCCATCCTTATAGCGCACGTGGTACGGGCAATGGTCGGTGGAGAGGAACTTGAGCTTGCCCGCGAGAATCGCATCCCAGAGCGCCTCCTGGTCGGCTTCCGTCCGCAGCGGCGGCACCATCGTGTAGCGCGCACCCCCGGGACCTGCAAGTTTCTCGGACGTGAAGGCAAGGTAGTGCGGGCAGGTCTCGAGCTCGAACTCCCCGCGTGCCAGCGGCTCGTCGAGCAGCGCGACCGTCTCGGCGCAGGTGGAATGGGCGATGCACGCACGCACGCCCGTCTCTCCCACCAGCTCGTGCAGCGCCTCGACCTCGCGGAACTCCACGGCATCGGGGCGCGTGGCCGCGAGCAGGCGCATGTCGGCGCTGTCGCCCAGCTCGTCCTCGAGGCATGCCACCAGATCGGCATCCTCCGCGTGGATGAGGAACGTGCGGCGCGGGTCGCCTGCGAGGCGCGAGAAGATCTCGCGCACGTTATCGAGCGACAGCGTGGTGTTGCCGTACACCGTGAAGAGCTTGTAGTCGCGGATGCCGCACTCGTCCTCGATGAAGGCAAGGTCTTGCAAAAGATCGCGGTATTGCTCGGAAAGCACGAAGTGGAATGCATAGTCAACGGCGGAGCGCGAGGCGTCGGCCATGCGCCGCGCGATGACAGCGCGCGCATCCTCCTCGACGGTGGGCTCGCAGAAGTCCATCACGGTGGTGGTGCCTCCTGCAAGGGCGCCGAGCGAGCCGGTCCAGAAGTCGTCGGCGATGGGAATATCGCCGAAGCCGCCGAAATGGACATGCGGGTCGATGCCGCCGGGTACAAGCCACATGCCCGAGGCATCGATGGGCTCGGCAGGCACGTAGCTCAGGATATCGCAGCCCTGCCAACCATCATCGACCGAGATGATCTTGCCCGTATCGGTATCGATGGTGACCTCGGCGGGCTTTACGCCTTCGGGCGTGACAACCTGCGCACCTACGATTCTGATGCGCCCCATGCGAGCACCGCCTCCTCGTTGATCGGCAGCTTGGTGAACGTGCAGCCCAGCGCGTCTCCCACGGCGGCGGCAACAGCGCCCGCCACGGGAACAAGCCCGCACTCCCCTACGCTCTTGGCACCGAACGGTCCGGTATGCTCCTCGCTCTCGAGGAACTCCACGCGCACGTCGCGCGGCATGTCGGTGGCGCGGAAGAGATGGCAGTCGCGCATGAAGCGGTTCTTGAGCGCGCCGGACCCATCGGGCTTGAGCTCGAGCCCTTCGGAGAGCGCGTAGCCAAGGCCCATCTGGATGCCTCCGTGCACCTGGCCCTCGAGCCCCATGGGGTTGAGCACGCGGCCCACGTCGTGCACCGCCGCGTAGACGAGCGGCGTGACGGCACCCGTCGAAAGGTCCACTTCCACCTTCACCATATGCGCGCCGGCGCTCGCGGGAACGGCTCGGCTCCCGAAGTTGCCGCCGATGGTGATGTCGCGCTCCAGCTTGTGGGCGTGTTGGGCAACCTGTTCCATGGTCACCCACTGCTCGGGCACGCCGATTACACCCACGCCGTTGGCGCGGAGCTCCAATGCGCCGGCGTCGACGCCCATGAGGTCGGAGGCGATGGAGCGGATCTCTGCCGCAACCTTCTCGGCGCACTGGAAAGCTGCCCCACCGCCCACGTAGGTGCCGCGGCTGGCGAAGATGCCCACGTCATAGCCCGTGAGCTCGGTGTCGGTATGCACGAGCGCGATGTTCTCGAGCGGCATCGTGAGCACCTCGGCCACAATCATCTTCTGCACGGTGTTTGACCCGTTGCCCATGTCGCTCATGCCGCTGAACAGCGTGATGGAGCCGTCGAGGTTCATCTTGATGGTGATGCCGCAGGTATCGGGCATGACGCCGTACATTGACGAGCCGTGCGGAGCCACCGCGAGCCCCACCCCGATGCGCTTGGTCCCGCCAGCGGCCTGGCTCGCACGCGCCTCGGCCACGGCCTCATCCCACCCGAAGAGCTCCTTCGCCCGGGCAAGGCAGTCCTTGGCGCGGAAGTTGCCCAGCTCCTCGCCGCGCTGGTCGATGGTGTCGGGGTCATGCATGTTCATCTCGTAGAGCACCGCGGGATCGACGCCCGTGCGCCTCGAAACTTGCGCAATAAGTTGCGAGAAAACCCAGAATACCTGTGGAGAACCAAAGCCGCGCATGGCTCCGGCGTTCTGTCTGTTGGTATACACGGGTATGGCATGGTTGCGCATGTTGGGGCACTTGAACAGCTTGAAGAACTTGCCGCCCGAGGCCCAGGCAACGCTCATCGTGCCGCCCGAGTGCGCTCCCGCATTGATGTAGACCGTGTAATCCATTGCCGTGAGCAGGCCGTCGTTCGTGAATCCCGCACGCACGTAGATGGTCTCGGCGTGGCGGGTGGGCCCAGCCTGGATATCCTCGGAGCGCGTATAGACGCACTTCACGGGACGGCCGGTCTTCCGCGACAGCAGCGCTGCCACAGGCTCCACGCTCATATCGATCTTGCCGCCAAAGCCTCCGCCCAACGCGGGGGCGAGGACACGCACCTTCGCGTAGGGAAGGCTGAAGATCTTGGCGAGGTTGCGGCGCTTGCCGAACACATCCTGCGAACTCGACCACACCGTGAGCTTGCCATCGGCATCGAACGATGCAATGCAGCCGTGCGTCTCCATAGGCGCATGGTGGATGGCGGGCACCTCGAAGCGCTCGTCGAGCACGAAGTCGGCAGCGGAGAAGCCCGCATCGAGGTCGCCGAAGGTGTTGTGCACCTCCCAGAGGATGTTGCCGTTCTCGTTCCAGTCGTGGAGCTTCACGGCATCTGGACGAGCAGCCTCCTCGGCATCGAAATACGCAGGTAGATCCTCGTATTCCACCTTGATGAGCTTGAGCGCCGCAGCCGCGATGGCCTCGGTGTCGGCGGCGACGGCTGCAACCTTGTCGCCCACATAGCGCACGCGGCGTTCGAGCACGCGCTCGCTCTCTAGGATGTCCCAATCCTCGCCATTGCCGTTGAAGCGCACATCAGGCGCATCTTCCCAGGTGATGACTGCGCGGACACCGTGCAGCGCCTCGGCAGCGGAGGTGTCGATGGAGACGATGTTTGCGTGCGCATGCGTGGAAAGCAGGATCTTGGCGTGGAGCATGCCAGGCAGCTTCATATCGTCCACGTACTGGAGCTGGCCCGTCACCTTGAGCTTCGCGTCGAACACCGGCGTCGACTTGCCGATGATACCCTCCGAGCTGTTGGGGAAGCTCTCCCCGTGCTCAAACAGTCCTCGCTGCGCTGCGGAACTGCGCGCGGGAAGAGCTTCCCCACGCTCGGAAAGCATCCTCTTCGCTGCCAGCTGCACCGCCTCGACGATCTTCACGTATCCTGTGCAGCGGCAAAGGTTGGGTTCCAAAGCAGCGCGGATCTCCTCCTCCGTAGGATTCGGGCACCGATCGAGCAGCGCTTTCACGCTCATGATCATGCCCGGAGTGCAGAAGCCGCATTGCACGGCTCCCGCATCGATGAACGCCTGCTGGATGGGGTGCAGCGTGCCCGCCTGTGCAAGCCCCTCGATGGTCTCGATATGCTTGCCCGCGAGGTTGCGCACCATGAGGATGCACGAGTTCTTCGCCTCGCCATCCACGATGACGCGGCACGCGCCGCAGTCGTTGGTGCCGCAGCCGCACTTGGTGCCCGTGAGGCCCAAGACCTCGCGCAGCACATACAGCAGGTTCCAGTTCTTCTCGTACAGGATGGGATAGGTTTCACCGTTGACGATGAGTTCGGTCTGCTCCACAGCAGTACCTCCAGCGCGGGCCGACACCCCGCTCGAGCCCAGTATCACCCTCTAACGATACAACAAACGGGGCGGTATCTACCCGAGCAGCTCCGGCTCTCTCTGCATGATGTACTCCTCGAGCGTGCTGCGGTATGTTCGGCCGCAGTTCATCCCAACACCCGCTGCCTGGCCGACCTTCCGCGCGTTGGTCGTTTGCACACTCTCACCGCATTTCTCTCCCGCGATGCCCTCTCGGTAACGTAGAATTGAAAGAGCGTTATTAGGTACTTGTCCGGCTCTCTCGCCGGCTATGACAATGAGAGGAGAGGTCCATGCAGTATTCGGTAGAAGTGGAGCACATGTGCCCCATCGCCAAGGGTGCATACCACGGTCCTGCGCCAATTCCCGAGGAGGGCAAGTGGGTGCAGGCCAAGGAGATCGCCGACATCTCCGGTTACACCCACGGCATCGGCTGGTGCGCGCCTCAGCAGGGCGCCTGCAAGCTGAGCCTTAACGTCAAGGAAGGCATCATCGAGGAAGCTCTTGTCGAGACCATCGGTTGCTCGGGCATGACCCACTCCGCCGCCATGGCCGCCGAGATCCTCCCCGGCAAGACCATCCTTGAGGCCCTCAACACCGACCTCGTCTGCGACGCCATCAACGTTGCTATGCGCGAGCTCTTCCTCCAGATCGTCTACGGCCGCACCCAGACGGCATTCTCCGAGGACGGCCTGCCCATCGGCGCCGGCCTCGACGACCTCGGCAAGGGCCTGCGCTCCATGGTCGGCACGCTCTACGGCACCAAGGCCAAGGGCGCCCGCTACCTCGAGCTTGCACAGGGCTATGTCACCCATCTCGCCCTCAACGACAAGAACGAGATCATCGGCTTCGAGTACGTCAACCTGGGCGTGCTGTGCGACCTCCTCAAGAAGGATGTCGACGCCAAGGAGGCCATGGCAAAGGCAACCGGACGCTATGGCCAGTGGGACAATCCCGCCAAGGTCATCGACCCCCGTCACGAGTAAAGGGAAAGGAGCTGATAGACAATGGCAGTTACGTTCGAAGGCTACGAGCGCCGCATCGACAAGATCAACGCCACCATGGCCGAGTACGGCA
>CAMZCV010000092.1 GCA_947305035.1 uncultured Coriobacteriales bacterium
ATGACGGACAGGTTGCGCTCTTTTTTCAGCCTTGCGTTCTCGGCATCAATCTCGTCGGCAATTTTGCAGGCAACGTCATGCCAAGTCCAATCAGAGCCATCGTCCCAATGGAAGCCGAACATCTCCGCGTGGGAGTAAAGCCCTTGCACAAGACGCAATTTCTCTGAGACAGTCATTTGTTCTCCTTGAGTTGGAACTTCGAGGCGTACTCGGCGATTAGGTCTGGCAGCAGCTCCATTTCTCGCTCGTCATAGATGTGCGACTTGTAGAGCATTTCTTGCAGCACGTCCTCCACGGTTGTCGGCTTGTGGCGGCACATGTCCGCATAGCGCGGCCCGTCTTCAGTCTGGAATACAGAAGGTGGAACCAATGCCACGACCTTCATGGGGCAGGTGTTGCCGTCCGCGTACACCATCACATCCCCGATGTGGACGTACTCGCCGTCCGCGTCCTTGGGCAGGCGCACCCAGCCGTGCTCAGCCATGCGCTCGTCGGTCATCGGAACCATGTCGATTGTGCACGGCTGCTCGCTCAGCGCCTTCTCATACTCCGCGTCGATGCGGTCGGCGATGTCAGTGAGCCGCCTTAACATCGACGAGCCCTCCTCGGTGATGATGAACGTGTACGCCCTCAGCTCGTCCGTGATGCTCATTCCGATTCCTCCACTCCCGCTAGTTTGCGCAGATGCCTTTCGAGCAGCTTGGCAAACCGCTCGCTGTCCTCGGCATCGAATGTAAATTTCTGGCCCTCGAAAATGACGCTCGCCTTCGGAATAGGACAGACGGAGCCTTCCTCGGCGGTGCGAATGTAACTTTCGGCAACCACTCCACCAGATGCCAGCTCTTTCCACGGGCCTACCTCGCGGACTTCCACCCACATATCACGCTCGCTGGTGCCGTAGAAGATGCGTTGATACTTCTTATGCTCGTCCATCTTCGCCATGACAGCTTCCTCGCGATCCTCATCGGTGGCGTTACCCTGCCAGTTCTGCCTGCCACCCCAGTCGCGAAACGTGAGGAACGTTGTATGTTCGGACCCACGCTCTCGGGAGCAAAGTCGATACTCCCTCACCCGTCTACCTCCACTCCCAGATCGCGCATAACGTCCTTGAATGACTTGTCTTCACCGAAAATCAGTGGCCTTGGAGTCTCACACGCATCATGGTTGCCGAACATCTTGTCGAACATCTCAAGCATCCCGTACATTCCGACCGCCAGCTCACGCAGACGGGCGTTCTCGGCACCTCGCGCGGCCCACATGTCCGTCATGGTTTCAAACTGCCTGTTTCGTCTTTTCAGCGTTTCTCGCAGCTCGGCGTTCTCGGCGTCCAGACGCTCGCAGATGTCCTCCATCTCCATCATTCGGCTGTACATCCAGCGGAAGTCCTCTTCCAACGCCTTGCGCGACAGTCCGGCGATGTGCTCAGGGCTGCCGAACACAATCTCTCTCATTCCTCTTCCTCCGGCTCCCATGTCTTCGTGAACTGGTCGCAGTCGTTTGGCTCTGATGGGTCGTCACGCGTGTTCACGCACGGATAGAAGTCGCAGTCCTCGCAGGTCTGAACCCAGTTATTCTCACAAAGCCATAGCGTCGTGCTCATCTGCCTCCACCCCCAGCACCCTCGACCTCCTCCGCCTTTGGGTGCAGTAGGTCGTAGTGTGCGGAGCTGTAGGCGCTGAATGCCCTGTTGAGCGTTTTGGCCTCGTCCGGGCGAACCTGGCTTTCGTAATCCAGAATGACGGCAACGGTTGACGCGACGGTCATCAGCGACTCGACGCATTTCAGCAGCAGCTCTTCTGTCTCGCTCACTCGCCCACCTCCCCGATCACATCGTCGAGCTCGTAGCACGGAATCCCGCACTCGTCGGCCACCGTGCTCTCTCGCCACGCGCCGTTGGAGAGGTGCCACCCGTCCAGCCGCACCACGCAGTCGAAGAACGGCCCGTCGCCCTCGCCGGGCTCTGTCAGCCTGTGAATGTCGCGGAGCATGTACCACTCGCGCGGCCTGTCGGAGTGGCCCCACGCGGTGGTGGGGTCGAACACGAACTCCGCGCCAGCGTCCATGCAGACGCGCTTGGCCTCGGCGAACGCGGGGCGGTTGAGGTCGTCCACCCCGCTCATCGGCCCGCTCAGAAAGACCCGCATCCCGTCCAGTCTCATACCTCTACACCTGCCTTCCTCGCCGCGTCGCGGCACTTGACTGCCGCCAACGGCTCCATCAGCTCAAGGGCGCGGTACAGCTCCTTGGCCACCCGCCGCGCCTCGTCCCGCTCGCGCTCGGTGCGGGCCACCATGTCGCAGAGGGTCTGGCGGCTCACCCACTCGTCGTACATCAGCGAGTCGGAGCGGCGGGCCTGCTTCGTGACGCTCACTCAGTAGCTCCTTCCCATCATCACGCTCATGGCGTGCGCCGAATGCTCGATGCGCGTCAGGTTGTCGCACTCCTCGCAAAGCGTCTTGGCTTGCAGCGGCTTTTCCTCGCAGAGCGCCTTGTCGCACATGTCGGCGATGAGCCGTGCGCTGCGTGCCAGCTCCACGAGGCACCCGCTCATCAAGTCGCACGCACGCTCAAGGGTCTGGACGCGCTTGGCAAGGACCATCGGGTTTGCGTCAAGCGTGTACTGTCCGTCAATCACTTTCTCTCCTTCCGTCGATACCACGGGCAGACCTCGTGCGGCCTTCGCCCGCCGTCGTACGCCACCCGCGCGGGGTGCGCCCACGGCAGGGGGACGCAGGCGACGGTCGAGCCGCCCGCGCCCCACGGTCGCATCGCGCACCGCTCGCAGAGGGTGACGCGGGTCACTCCGCATCACCGCGCAGTTGCAGCTTCGCGGCGTACTCCTTGAGCACAGCCTCCTTGTCCTCGCCGTCTGGTGCGCAGTCCCAGTCAGTGGCGAACTCCACCATTACGTCCTCTATGGTGGGCGGTTTGTGATGGTGGAGTGAGTCGGGTTTGTAGCGATTGCCGAAACGACCATCAGCGGCTTCCCATCCGTCCTCGCAAAGCACCATCGCGCGCACCATGAACGGCTTTCCGTCAAATAGATAGTCAACTTTGGAGTCCATCACATCCCCGATGTGGATGTACTCCCCGTCAGCGTCCACGGGTAGGAGAATCCAGCCGTTCTTGGCCATAACCTCATCACTCATGGGTAGACCATCGTTAAGAAGGGCATCCACAATGCTTTTTTCATGCTCCGCGTCGATGTGGTCTGCGATTTCGAGCAGATTCCGATAGTGGACCTTCGTCATGTCCAGCCACTTGATTTGACTTTCGGTGTACGCCCTCAGCTCGTCCGTGATCATTTCCTCTTCCTCCGTTCGTCCCTCGCCTTGCACTCCGCGCACAGCCACTCGGTGCGGCGTTGGCCCGTTACCACGTCGATGGTCCACCCGTCCGTGCGGAATATCTCCCGCTGCCGTCCGCATCGGTCGCAGATGGTGTAGAAGTAGGAGCTACCCTTGATCATGCTGACCTCAGCTCCTTTGCAGGTCGCACCGTGTAGTGGCCCAGCGCGTGGCCAGATCTCGCGGCTGCGACGACGGCACCTAGGTCCGTCCCGATGAAGACCGAACATGAATAGGCGGTCATCGGCTTGGTCTCGTTCCCATATCGGTCCCTGGCTATGACCATCATGTCGGCGTCGGTTATTCCTGCCATTTTGTCGAGCTCGTCGTGGTGTTCGACCAACGATCGGAGCGTGCGTGAGTAGACCTTCTTTCGTCTGCGATTATTCAGTGCGTAAATGACTTGCGTGTCGACGCCGCTCACTTCCGATATCTGCATGTACGACAAACCGTGCCGTACCCACGACCTGACAAGGGCGACCGCTGCGTCCGCTGGCACGAGCTGGTTGTCACCGAGCTTTCGACCGGCGACGGCCATCACCTTGTTGGCAAACTCCCTGTTGCAGCGCGTGAGAGGTTTCCCTGTCCTGTTGTGCTTGGTCGTGAGTGCGTATTGGTTGGACCTTGAGATTCCCATGCGATTGAGCTCGCGTACCGTGTAACCGAGCTCATAGAGCTTCAACAGTCGCTCACGCACGGGCCCTGCGTCCACGAATAGTTGTTTGCCGTAAAGCTTTCTGCGATAGCGATCTCGCTCCGCTTTGCTGTGAGCCGCCTTGCATGCGTCGCATCGGCAGAGGTCGCGCGTGTATGCCGTGTTGCTCGCGTTTCCGCAATCTGCCACGCCATCGTTGTGTGGCACCGGCTTGCCGCCCATTGGGCTCACCGTCCCGTGGAGCCAAAACCGCCTGCGCCGCGCTCGCCGCCCTGGATCTCGGCGACCTCGACGTACGTGGGGTAGGCGACTCGCTCGATCACGAGCTGGATGATCTTGTCGCCGCGATGGAAGGTGTAGTCTTCGTCGCTCAGGTTGTAGAGCTTGACGACAACCGCGCCGTCGTAGCCCTCGTCGATGAGACCTGTGCCTATGATGCCGTGCTTGACGTTGAGCCCCGACTTGCTCTCCAGCTTGCCCGCCGTGAAGCGTGGTAGCTGTAGGTGCACGCCTGTGTAGATGATCTCGGAGCCGTGCGCCTTGAGAACGAAAGACTCTGGAGTGAAGATGTCGGCCCCCGCATCGGTGCCATGCGCTCGCACGGGAAGGTACGCGCCATAGTCGAGCTTCACGCGGACGACTGGCCTGTTGTCGAACTGAGAGCTCCGCATCTTGAGCATGAGCCAATCGGCCCACGTATCCTCTTCGCCATCCTCATCTTCGGTGGGCTGTAGCCTCGGGTCTTGGTAGGTCTCGTATCCGGTATCTTCCATCAGTACACCCTCTCTGCCACTATCCTGTGGCCGCTGTCGCGTCTCTTGTTAGCTGGTGATGCCCAGAATCGAACGGTCTTTGTGGCAACGCCGAATCTCTCTGCGAGCTCGAACGCGGTGCCCATCGCCAGGAACTCGTTGCCCTTGTAGACGGCGTACCGCACGTACCCGACGCCCTTCTTACGGCCCATCAGAATGGGATTTCCTCGTCGTACATCTCCGCTTGCGTGGCCTGCGCTTGCGGCGGCGCGTTGTACGTGGGCTGTTGCGTCTTTTGGCCGTCTGACCTCGAGCTCATGAACTCGATTTCGTCCACGATCACCTCGAGCTTCGAGCGCTTTTGCCCGTCGCGCTCCCACTGCGACCAACGGAGCTTTCCCTCTATGCAGACCTTCGAGCCCTTGGCGATGTACCTTTGCAGCGAGTCCGCGCGGCTGCCGAACAAAACGCAGTCCACGTAGTTGGGGTAGTCCTCCCACTCGCCCGTCTGTTGGTTCTTGCGCCTGTCGTTCACGGCCACGCTGAACGTGAGGATGCTCGTGCCGCCGTGAGTCGCACGCAGCTCGGGGTCTCGCGTGAGGTTGCCGCTGATG
>CAMZCV010000093.1 GCA_947305035.1 uncultured Coriobacteriales bacterium
ATCCCGGCGCACGCGTATACCTCGCCGGGACCCGCGCCTTCCACCGCGAGCTCGTGAGCTACGGCATCGACCTGGTGAACGACGAGCTGGGCCATACCGACGTGCGCGACGTGGACGTGGTGGTGCAGGGCTTCGACACCGAGCTCGTATACGAGAAGCTCGACCTCGCGTGCCATTTCCTGCGCCGCGGTGCAACCTTCATCGCCGCCAACCCCGACTGGGTGTGCCCCATGCCCGCCGACGAGGTGCTGCCCGACTGCGGCAGCATCTGCGCGCTGCTCACGGCTTCGTCGGGCGTCAAGCCGTTCTACATCGGCAAGCCCAACCGCGCCATGATCGACGTCATCGCCAAGATGAAGGGCATTCCCAACGAGAAGATCTGCGCGGTGGGCGACCGCCTCTACACCGATATCGCCGTCGCGCAGAATGCGGGCTCCGTCTCGGTGCTCGTGCTCTCGGGCGAGACCACGGCCCAGATGGTGGAGGAGGCCGAGCGCAAGCCGGATTACGTGATGGCGGACGTTGCCGAGCTGCATCGGGTGCTCAAAGCGCACGCGTAGGACGGAGGCCGCATATGTCTGCTATGAAAACGCTTATCATCGACGGCTCGCCCGAGCCGTCGTCGCCCGAGCTGGTGGCATGGCTCGCCGATGGCATGGATTACATCGTTGCGGTCGACCGTGGCGCAGTGACGTGCCGTGCTGCGGGCGTTGTCCCCAACCTCTTCGTGGGCGACGAGGACTCAGCCGATCCCGATGCCGTTGCCTGGGCGAAATCCGTTGCGGGCGAGGATCTGTGGCTTCCCGTGGAGAAGGACGACACCGACCTCTTCCATGTCATCGCGGCCGCGCGCGCCGAGGCGAAACGCCGCGGCGAGGTGTGCGATCTCACGCTCACGTGCGCGACGGGCGGCCGCCCCGACCACGCGCTCGCGATCTATGGGCTGCTGATTGCGAACCGCGACCTCGGCCCCATAGTCATCGAGGACACCTTCGACCTCTCGATCCTCTCGCCCGAGGGCCTCGACTACTGGGAGCTTGACGAGCGCGAGATCGGCAAGACCTTCTCCGCGATCGCGCTGCTGCCTGGAACCGAGATCTCGATATGGGGTATGCGCTGGGAGCTCGAGGGCAAGGTTATGGAACCCCTCGACGATCTGGGCGTCTCGAACGTGGTCGTGGATGCGGACTCCGGGGTGAGATGCGACGAGGGCTGCCTCGCGGCCTTCCTGTTCAAATAGGGGATAGCGCGTCAGATGCGGGCGAGGGTCTGCGGAAACCCTCAAGCAACGAGGCCCTCCGAGGAGGGCCTTCACGCTTCCTGTTGGGGGAAAGGGTTAGGCGCGGACCAGGTCGCCCTTCTTGAGGCAGCGGGTGCACACGTTCTTCTTCTGGGGACGGCCGTCGACCAGCAGGGTGACGCGCTGGATGTTGGGACGGAACGAGCGGATGACGTGGCGCTGGGAGTGGGAGACGGAACGACCGGCAACGGTGTGCTTACCGCAGATATCGCAAACCTGAGACATAACGTAGACCTCCAGTTACATGGTGCATGGACACCATACAAAAGTACAGCTGGATTAATATAGCAACAGTGCGCAGCCGATGCAAGGCAAATCACAAAAAAGCGCGTTCCCAGCACGTGCGCTCCTCAAGCTTGTGCAAAGATAGTACACGTCTGCGACTGGTTGGCAAGCCCTCGGCGATGGGAAGGCGGGATGAGCGTCCTCAGATTCCTGAAGAAGCACCTCGGCGCCTTTGCGCTGGTGTGCCTGCTGCTCGCCGTCCAGGCCGTCTCAGAGCTCGCGTTGCCGCAGATGATGAGCGATATCGTCGATGTCGGCATCGGCCAGCGGGGCATCCCCTCCGCGGTGTTCTCGCACGTGCGCGTCCAGACCCTTGCCGACCTCGAAGCCCAGCTCGACCCAGACGAGGTGGCCCTCATCGAGTCGTTCTACACCCCGGCCAATGCGAGCGGCGTGCGCACGTTCGAGGGCGATCCTTCGGCGAGAAACGCATCATCCGAGCTGGCACGGGTGCTTGCCCGGGCCATCGCACTCCAGACCGGGGCGGCGGACGACGCCCTTGCGTCGCAACGCGCCGTGGCCTTCGTGCGCACCGAGTACGAGCAGCTCGGCCTCGACCTCGAGGACATCCGCCGCTCATACCTCATCTCCATGAGCGCCAGCATGTTCGCCTACTGCGCCGTCGCGCTCGCCGCAGCCGTCCTGCTCGGATTCGTCGCCGCGCGCACGGGCGCCATCATCGGCCGCGACACGCGCGAGGACCTCTTCGCCAAGGTGATGCGCTTCTCGCCCGCGGAGGTGAACAGGTTCTCCCAGGCCTCGCTCATCACGCGCTGCACCAACGACGTCTCGCAGGTGTCCATGTCGGTGATGATGCTCATGCGCATGGTCCTGCTCGCCCCCATCATGGGCATCGTCGCCATCACCAAGGTGCTTGCGCAGCCCTCGGGCCTCGGATTCATCATCATCGCCGCGGTGCTGATGCTGCTCGGCCTGCTCGTGGTCGCCTTCATCGTGGTGGTTCCCAAGTTCGAGCTCATGCAGTCGCTCATCGACCGCGTGAACCTCATGAGCCGCCAGATGCTCGAGGGCATCATGCCCGTCCGTGCCTTCGGCAGGGAGTCGTACGAGGAGGAACGCTTCGACGGCGCCTCCGTCGAGCTCAGGAACACGCAGCTCTTCACGGGGCATGCCATCGCCCTCATCATGCCCTTCATCCAGATCATCCTGAACGCCGCCACGGTGGCGATCGTGTGGTTCGGCGCCGACCTCGTCGGCGCGGGAGCCATGCAGGTGGGCGACGTCATGGCGTACAGCGCCTATGCCATGCAGATCGTCATGAGCTTCATGATGCTCGCCATGGTGGCCATCATGATGCCGCGTGCCAAGGTGGCCGCCGACCGCGTGATCGAGGTGCTCGAGTGCCCGCTTACCATCGTCGATCCCGAGAACCCGCAAGCTCCGGCGCAGGACGGACCGCGCGGCAGCCTCGTCTTCGATGACGTCTCGTTCCGCTATCCCGATGCGGATGCAGACGTCATCGGCCACGTGAGCTTCACGCTCGACGCCGGGCAGGTGCTGGGCATCGTGGGGTCGACGGGATCGGGCAAGTCGACGCTCGTCAACCTCATCCCGCGCCTGTACGACGTCACAGGAGGGTCCGCGCTCGTGGACGGCGTGGACGTGCGCTCGATGGCCCTCGACGACCTCCGCAGCCGCATCGGCTATGTGCCCCAGACCGCGCGCCTGTTCTCGGGTACCGTCGCGAGCAACGTCGCCTACGGCTGCGACGATCCCGATGAGGCCGGCATCGACCGCGCGCTCGAGATCGCCCAGGCGTCGGAGTTCGTCGATGCGCTTGAGAAGGGCGCGGATTCCCCCACGGCCCAGGGCGGCTCGAACTTCTCGGGCGGCCAGCGCCAGCGCCTCTCCATCGCCCGCGCCGTCGCAATAGACCCCGAGATCCTCGTCCTCGACGATTCGTTCTCCGCGCTCGACTACGCAACCGACGCGCGCCTGCGCCGTGCGCTCGCCCATGAGATGGACGGCACGGCGGTCGTCGTGGTCGCCCAGCGCGTCGCCACGGTCATGCACGCAGACAAGATCCTCGTGCTCGACGGAGGAGCCGTCGTGGGCTACGGCACGCACGCCGAGCTGCTCGCAACCTGCGAGGCATACCGCGAGATCGCCACGTCGCAGCTCTCCGCCGCAGAGCTCGGCCTCTCCCAGGCCGTGCCAGCCTTCACCATCGTGGAAGGGGGCGATGCCTGATGCCGCCGCGTGGAGGGGGCCCGCGCTTCGCGCAGACCGTCGACAAGCCCAAGAACTCCAAGGGCACGTTCCTCAAGCTCCTCGACTATGCCGGCGAGCACCGCCTTGCCATGGCGTTCGCCGTCATCGCGAGCGTCGTGACGGTGATCATCTCCGTCATCGGGCCCAAGATGGCGGGTGAGGCCACGACGGCGCTCTTCGAGGGCGCCACCGCCAGGATCTCCGGCACGGGTGATATCGACTTCGCCCGCATCCGCTCCATCCTCGTGACCCTCATGGGCATCTACCTCGTCTCCGCTGCGGCGAGCCTCGTCCAGTCCTGGATGATGGCCACGGTCACGCAGAAGCTCTCGTACCGCATGCGCAAGCAGGTCGCCGAGAAGATCAGCACCATCGAGCTCTCGTACTTCTCGGAGGAGGGGAACTCCATCGGCGATGTGCTCTCCCGCATCACCAACGACGTCGACATCGTCGCCCAGTCGCTCAACCAGAGCATCACGCAGGTCATCGCCTCGATCGTGCAGATCATCGGCATCCTCGTGATGATGCTCACCATCTCGCTTCCGCTCACGCTGGTGGTGCTCGCAACCGTGCCGCTCTCGCTCGTCATCGTCATGCGCATCGTCAAGGTATCGCAGCGTTACTTCAAGCTCAGCGCCGATACCCTCGGCGCCGTCAACGGCATCATCGAGGAGGATTTCTCCGGCCAGGAGATCATCCAGGTCTTCAACCGCTCCGAGCAGGCGGTCGACGGGTTCTGCGTCAAGAACGACGAGCTCTACGACGCCTCGCTCAAGAGCCAGTTCCTCTCGGGCCTCATGATGCCGCTCATGGGCTTCGTGGGCAACCTCGGCTACGTCGCCGTGGTGGTCGTGGGAGGCGCGCTTGTGGCGGGCGGCTCGCTCGCGCTGGGCGACGTGCAGGCGTTCGTGGTCTACGTGCGCAACTTCACGGGCCCCATCCGCCAGTTCGCCGGCATCTCCAATGCCATCCAGCAGATGCTCGCCTCTGCCGAGCGCGTCTTCGAGTTCCTCGAGGCCGACCCAGAGCCGGACACGTCGGTTCCCGGCGTCCAGCTCGCAGACGAGGAGGGCGCCGTCAGGTTCGACCACGTGCGTTTCGGCTACACGCCCGACAAGACCATCATCCACGATTTCACGCTCGACGTCGCCCCCGGCCAGCGTGTCGCCATCGTCGGACCCACCGGGGCGGGGAAGACCACCATGGTCAAGCTCCTCATGCGCTTCTACGACGTGGATGACGGCGCCATCTACGTGGGGGAGCACGACATCCGCACCCTCGAGCGCGCGGACCTGCGCAACAACTTCGCCATGGTGCTCCAGGAGACATGGCTCTTCCAGGGTACCATCGCGGAGAACCTGCGCTTCGGCAAGCTCGACGCCACCGACGATGAGGTGCATACCGCCGCCAAGATGGCCTACTGCGACCAGTTCGTGAAGACGCTTCCCGGCGGCTACGATTTCGAGATCAACGAGACCGCCACCAACCTCTCACAGGGCCAGAGGCAGCTCCTCA
>CAMZCV010000094.1 GCA_947305035.1 uncultured Coriobacteriales bacterium
ACGGCATCGGTGTTGTCGGAGCACCAGATTTGCGGCGTGTAGTACAGCATGCCCGCGTCACAGCGGCCACCCCCACCGGCGCAGCCCTCGATGAGCAGCTGGGGGTAGCGCTCGTTCACCCGCTCGAGCACCGAATAGAGCCCCAGAATGTAGTCGTAGAGCACCTTGCCCTGGTCGCTCGCCACGTGCGAGTAGACGTCCGTGATGAGACGGTTGTAGTCCCACTTGAGGTAGGTGACGGGGCCTTGGTCGAGCACGCCGCAGATCTGTGCGAAGACGTTGTCGCACACCTCGGGGCGAGACAGGTCGAGCACGAGCTGGTTGCGGCCAAGCACGGGCGACTTGCCGGGAATGGCGAGCGCCCAGTCGGGATGGGCGCGGTAGAGATCCGAGTCCTCGCTCACCATCTCGGGCTCCATCCAGATGCCAAACTGCAGGCCCACGTCATTGACTGCCGCGATGAGCTGTGTCAGGGTTCCCCCAAGCTTCTCCTCGTTGACCCTCCAGTCACCGAGGCTTCGCTTGTCGTCGTAGCGGTTGGCAAACCAGCCGTCGTCCACCACCAGCAGCTCGATACCCACCTCCTTCGCCAGCCGGGCGAACTCCACCAGCCGGTCTCCGTCGAAGTTGAAGTAGAAGGCCTCCCAGCTGTTGATGAGCACGGGACGCACGCGGTCGCGCCAGTAGCCGCGGCACACGTGCTCGCGCACGCAACGATGCAGGTTCTGCGACAGCCGCCCGAACCCCTCAGTCGAGTAGCTCATGATTACCTCGGGTGCCACCAGCTGCTCGCCCGGCTCGAGCGGATAGGAGAACAGCTCGTCGGAGAGCCCCAGCTGCAGGCGCGTCTGGCCGTACTGGTCGCGCGCCACCTCACCTTTGAAGCTTCCGCTGTAGGCGAGCTCCATCGCCCAGCAGCGGCCCGCGACCTCTGTCGTATCGCGGTCCGCCAGCAGCAGGAAGGGATTCTGCTGGTGCGAAGACGATCCCTTTGCGCTGTCGACCACGTACGAGAGCTGGCTCACGGGCGTGCGCACGGGAACGCGTTCCATGCCGTGACGACCCGCCAGAGAGATGAGGTCGAAGTCGCCGTGGACGAAGTCGAGGCAGGCGCTCTGCGCCTTCTCCACCGTCAGACGTCCCTCGCCAGCGTTGCACACGACGGCGGCGCGACAGATCACGTCCAGATGCGGGAGCACGCCATATAGCAGCTCTACCTCAAGGCCCAGGCGATCGTCCGACAGCACGACCGAGAGGGTCTGGGCGTCGTCAGCATCGGAATCCGCATAGACGGCCGGAAGGCCCTGCAGGCCATACTTTCCCGAGCGAATCTCGTGGCGCGCATAGCGGAGGTCGCAGCCAAAGGCTCCCTGCGCGTCGCGCACCACGAGCAGGGGGCTGCGCATGTCGCCGGCACCCTGCGAGGGAAACTCCTGCGGTAGGAAGTCGAGCGAGTAGCTGCGGTCGTCGGCCTTCTCGTAGGGCGAGGCGGACGTGCCGCGGTCGAAGCGGGAAGGCAGGTACGCGAGATTCCCCTCGGTGCGTCTCCCGTAGTAGAGGTGAAGCAGGTTCCCAATCTCGTCGACCTGCATCTGATAGGTGGTGTTGTCGGTGTGGATGGTGAGCGTCTTGGCGCACTCGTCAAAGATGATGGGCATGAGGTCTTCCTTACCTGTGCCGATGGTGGATAGATGCGTCCGTCTTGCAGGGACGAGGTACGTCTCGAAGCCCCTCTCGGTCGCACCAGGAAGCCGTGCGACGGACAGAACACGGGGATGCTCGCGAGAGGAGCCACGAGGCGCACCTCGCCCAGAGGCGGGGCCGGCCGGAGCCGGCCCCAAGGGAGGGAAGGGCAGGAGTTACTTGACCGCGCCATTGACGACGCCGTTGATGATCTGCTTCTGCGCAAACAGGTAGAAGATCAGGATGGGCAGCAGGGCCAGCAGGTACGACGCGAAGGCGAGGTTGTAGTTTGTTCCAAACTGCGTCTGGAAGGTGAGCTGCGCGAGCGGCAGAGTGTTCATGCCGCCACCGCTCATGATGACCAGCGGGGTCATGACGTCGTTCCAGGTGCCCAGTGCAGTCAGCACGGCCACGGTGGCGTGCATGGGCTTCATGAGCGGGAAGATGACCTGCCAGAAGGTGGTCCAGGTGCTGGCGCCGTCCACGCGGGCGGCCTCTTCGAGGGCCACGGGAATGTTCTTGAGATAGCCCGAGTAGAGCATGACGTTCATGGGCATGTAGAACACCAGGTAGCACAGGATGACGCCCACCAGGTTATCGATGTGCATCTGGGCCGTCTGCTTGACGAGCGGCATCATCAGGATCGCAAAGGGCACGAACATGCCGCTGGTGATGTAGTAGTACGCCAGGCCGAAGAACTTGCTCTTGTCCCTGTTGCGACCCACGGCATAGCCTGCCACCGAGTGGATGAGGATGGTGAGCACCATCGTGATGGCCGTGATTAGGAAGCTGTTGCCCAGCGAGTGCCAGAAGTCGGTGACCTCCATGGCCTCGCGGAAGTTCTCAAGGCTCCAATGCGCCGGCAGGGAGAGGATGCCCTGGATGGAGTTGGTCATCTCGCTCGGCTGCTTGAAGGCGATGACGATAGTCATGTACAGCGGGAAGGCGACGGTGATGAGGCCCAGGATGAGCAGGATGGTAACAGGCCAGTTATAGCGCTCTTTGACTTTGACGTTCTCAGGCATTACAGCTGCTCCTCTCTGCTGTTCAGGAAGCGCGTCTGCAGGACGGAGATGGTGACGATGAGGATGAAGAAGACAACGGCGTTGGCGCTCTGGAAGCCAAACTGACCGCCCGCCATGCCGTTGCTGTAGATGAGGAACGAGATGGACTCGGTGGACTGCGCCGGCCCGCCGCTGGTAAGGGCCATGATCTGGTCGAACACCATCATGAAGTTCTTCATGCAGAGCACCATGTTGATGGTGAAGAACGGCATGATGAGCGGGAAGGTGAGGTAGCGGAACTGGTTCCAGCCGGTGGCGCCGTCAAGCGAGCCTGCCTCGTAGACGTCCTCGGGCACCGTCTGCAGGCCCGAGATGTAGATGATGGTGTTCATGGCGATGGACTGCCAGGCGCACACCACCACGATGGCGACCCAGGCCCACTTGGCGTCGGCCAGGATGGAGGTCGTGTTGGTGAGGAACGGCACGATGTAGGTGAAGAAGTAGTTGAAGATGTAGCCCACGACGAGCGACCCCAGGATGTTGGGGATGAAGTACATGCCGCGCAGGGCGCTCTTGAACTTGATCTTGCTGTTGAGCGCCAATGCCATGGCCAGGCTGATGACGTTGACCGCCAGCGTGGAGACCAGCGCGAGCTTGAAGGTGAACAGGTAGGAGTTGCCCACGCGCGCGTCCTGGAACAGGTCGATGTAGTTGCGCAGACCCACCATGTCGTAGCCGCCGAAGCCGCGGAAGTTGGTGAAGCTGTAGAAGAAGCCCCTCAGCAGCGGGAGCGTGTTGAAGCAGAAGAACAGCACGAGAATTGGGATGAGCATGAGGTAGTAGGTCCTCTGCCTGTTGTTGCCCATGGTGGTACCTCCTATCCTTGCGTCGCGTAGTAGTCTTGGACCTTGGCGATGATGTCGCGGTTGTAGCGCGTCCAATCGCTGTCGAACTTGGCGAGGAACTTGTCCACGTCACCGTCGATGAGGAAGGTCTGGATCTGCGCGTCCACGGCCATCTCCGAGGGGTAGTAGTGGTCCTGGAAGTCGGCCGTCCTGCCCTCGTCGATGAACTCGCGCATGCCGTCGAGCACGTCGGGCAGCTCGAAGTCCCCCTCAACGCAGGGCACGGCGTTCTGGTCGGAGACGTAGGCCTGCATGCTGTCGTGCTCGATGAGGAAGCGGATGACCTCGTAGGCGGCCTCCTTGTGGGGGCAGGCTGCCGTCACGCAGAACTGCAGGTCGACGCCCGAGTTGAGGATGCGGTCGTCGGCATTCTCGACGGCAGGCATCACGAAGGAGTCGATGTCCATGTCGGGGTTGACCGAGCGGATCTGCGGCACCGCGTAGGAGCCGATGGTGTACATCGCGCTCTCGCCGTTGGCGAAGGCGGTGCAGGCGTCGTTGTAGCCGTAGGCGAAGGGTCCGTCCTCGGCGTACTGCAGAAGCGCGTACTCCTTCTCGGCGACCTCGCGATAGTGCTCGGCGAAGGTCGTGGTGCCTGCGTTGACCTGCTGGCAGACGTCGGACGGCGCGAGCTCGATGGCCAGGGCGTTCCACGGGGCCAGCGTGGTCCACGTGTCCTTGAAGCCGAGGTAGAGCGGTAGGATACCCGCGGCCTTGACAGTCTCGCAGAGCGCGGTGAACTCGCTCCAGGTGGTGGGGATGTCCCAGCCGTGCTCGCGGAACATGGCGCGGTTGTACAGCACGCCGGCGGCGTTTGCGCTGTGCGGCACGCCGTAGATGCCCTCGGTGGGAACGAACTCGAGCTTGTCAAGCGTGTCGAGGTAGGACTGCTTGACCTGTGAGATGCCGTCGAAGTCCGAGACGTCGGCCAGGATGCCCGCATCCACGAAGTTGGAGAAGGTCACGTCACCGCCGATGCCCACGATGTCGGGATAGTCCTCGCGAATGAAGCGGGTGCGCAGGACGGTGGTGGCGTCGTTGGGGCAGGTGATGGTCACGTGGATGTCGTCATGGGTCTCGTTGAAGAGGTCCTGCAGCCTCTCGAAGGTCTTGACGGCCTCCTGCTTGTAGGTGACGACCTCGATCTCGGTCTTGCCGGAGTCTGACGAGCCACCGCAGCCCGCGAGCACGGCGGTTGCCCCCGCAGCGCCGACGAGGCCGAGGAAGCCGCGCCGCGTGATGGTATTGTCTGACATAGCGTGTGCTCCCTTCGACCCTAGTGGCAGATGGCCAGCTCGGTCTGCTTGTCAAAGAAGTGCAGCTTGTCCACGTCAAAGACGAGGCTCACGGTCGATCCGGTGCGCGCCTTGGTCGTGGCCTCGGTGCTGCACGAGAGGGAGGCGCCTTCGGCCTCGGCGTAGAGCATGACCGAGGAGCCCAGCAGCTCGTAGACCGTGACCTGCGAGGAGACAGGCTCGGAGAGTCGCTTGCCCTCGGCGGGAGCGCCTACCTCGATGACGTCCTCCGGGCGCGCGCCCATGACGACCACCTTGCCCACATAGCCGCCGTCGCGCAACGCCTGGGCCTTGTCGGCGGGCAGGGTGATGGTGCTCTTGCCGAAGGTCGCCGTGACGTTGCCGCCCTGCTCGTTGATGGCGACGTCGACGAAGTTCATCTGCGGGGAGCCGATGAATCCGGCCACG
>CAMZCV010000095.1 GCA_947305035.1 uncultured Coriobacteriales bacterium
CTTTCCCTTTTGGATTTGCCGCATAGTTCTCCCAAGTTTGCGGCAAAGTGATTCAACTGGCTCTCTGACCTGCGGTTTTGCAAACGATGCCGCAAACTAAGCCCAAGTTTGCGGCAAATCAGGAGAAATAGCCGAGGCTAAGGCGAGGGAAAAGGCTGGGGATAGGATCATAGGGCCATAGATAGACGCTGAAAAAGGATTATGCACTTGGTGCCCGAGGTGGGATTCGCCGCGCTCGCGATGCTCGCGCTCCACGGCCTCGCTTCGCTCGCCCCGCAACGCGCCAACTGGCGCGTTGCGCCCTTGCGGGTTCGAGTCCATGAAAAAGGATTATGCACTTGGTGCCCGAGGTGGGACTCGAACCCACACCCCCGAAGAGAGAGGTTTTTGAGACCTCCGCGTCTGCCATTCCGCCACTCGGGCCCATGCCGTGCGAGAAAGACTATAGCAAATGATATGCCCTTTGTGTGGCACGACGAACGCTGTAGTAGAGTAGATGCGGTCGTATCGTCGTAGGGAGATGCACATGGATCTGGCAAGCAAGGTCAAGATGTTCACTGCTCGCGTCAAATCGGGCAGCGTCAAGCGCATGTACACGCTCGCCAAGGACATCCACGACGAGGAGGGCATCCCCACGCTCATCACCTTCCTCGACATGGGCTGGTGCATCCTCCGCTACGGCTTGGGCTACCAGGAGTATCGCGGCTACCATTTCGCCGGCAAGCCCGCCCGCCTGCGCAAGACCTTCATGACCATGAACCACAACATCGCGCTCACCCGCGAGACCTGCGACCGCTCGCTCTACCCGCTGTTCGATGACAAGATCGCCTTCATGAAGCGCTACAGCGAGTTCATCGGCCGCGATTGGATCGACGTGCGCGAAGCGGGCGAGGAGGGCGTGCGCGCGTTCTGCGAGGGCCATCCCGTGGTCTTCGCCAAAATCATCGACTCCTTCGGCGGCCAGGGCATCGAGCGCTTCGAGACCAGCAGGATCGACGACATCCACGCCTTCTACGAGCAGCTCATGAAGAAGCACCAGTTCCTGCTCGAGGAGGCCATCGTCCAGCATCCCGAGATGAACAAGCTCTGCGCAGACACCGTCAACACGCTGCGTATGTGCACGCTCATGGTGGACGGCACGCCCAAGCACGTCTACACCATCGTCCGCATGGGCGTGGGCGGCAGCTGCGTTGACAACGCCACGAGCGGCGGCATCTACACGTGGGTCGATCCCGACGGCGTGCTCCGCTACAAGTGCTTCTCCGACAAGACCGGGTTCCATTACACCGTCCATCCGTCCACGGGCATGGCGTTCGAGGGCTTCAAGATCCCGCTCTACGACGAGTGCATCGACTTCGCACTGCGCGTCGCCATGGTTGAGCCGCGCATGGGTTATGTGGGCTGGGACGTTGCCATCACGCCCGACGGCCCCATCCTCGTGGAGGCCAACCTCATCCCCGGCTATGACATGCCGCAGAACAGTGCTTGGCACCCGGGCGGGGAGGGCGCGCTCCCTATGTTCGAGAAAGCTCTTGGACGCAAGGTTCCCAAATAGATTTTCCTTGCATTGCTGCAGGAAGAGCGTTACTATAACTGATGCGTTATTCACAGCGGGGCAGAGCCTGTGCCCCCACCTGCCGGCGCCATTGGGTAGCTGTCTGGTCGGACAAATGATTCTTTCCAGCCACTGAGCTGGCATTATGTCTCCCGGATAGCTTATGCGTCTGGGAGTTTTTCGTATTAGCAGGCATGAGGTCGACTATGAAGGAAGGTGTTACCGATAGCGAAATCCGATGAGCCTCGCATCAACGAGGAAATCACCGCAAAGACCGTCCGCCTGATCGGCGTCGACGGCAGCCAGCTCGGCGTGTTCGCCATCGCCGACGCACTGCGCGCCGCAGAGCGCCAGAATCTCGACCTTGTCGAGATCGCTCCCAATGCAGACCCGCCTGTCTGCAAGGTGCTCGACTACGCCAAGTACCGCTATGAGCAGGACCGCAAGGCCAAGGTTGCCCGCAAGAAGCAGTCGAAGGTCGAGATCAAGGAGATGAAGTTCCGTCCCAAGATCGACGTGGGCGACTACGAGACCAAGAAGGCCCATGTCATGCGATTCCTCAAGAAGGGCGCAAAGGTAAAGATCACGATCATGTTCCGTGGTCGTGAGATGGCCCACCCCGAGCAGGGCAAGATGGTGCTCGACAGGCTGGCTGAGGATCTCAAGCCCTTTGCCAACGTGGAGCAGCAGCCGCTCATGGAAGGCCGCAATATGCATATGCTCGTCGCCCCCATCAAGGGCGCGTTCGATAAGATCGACATCCCCGAGACGAGCGAAGAGTAAGGAAAGAAAAGGAGAACAGACATGCCCAAGATGAAGACCCACAAGGGTACGGCAAAGCGCTTCCGCCGCACCGGCACCGGCAAGATCATGCGTGCCAAGGCGTTCAAGAGCCACATCCTCACCAAGAAGAGCCCCAAGCGCATCCGCGGCTTCCGCAAGGAAACCGTCCTCTCCCCGGCCGACGTCCAGACCGTTTCCCAGCGCATGGGCACCAAGTAGCGCTTCGTTGCGCATGAGTTTGACTATCACGAAGGAGTGATGAAATATGGCACGTATCAAGCGCGCACTCGCCGGTCGCAAGAAGCGCAACACCCTGGCCGAGCGTTCGAAGGGTTACTACGGCACCGGTTCACGTACGTTCCGCGGTATGAAGGAGCAGGTGCAGCACTCCCTGCAGTACGCCTATCGCGATCGCCGCAACAAGAAGCGCGACATCCGCGGTCTCTGGATCCAGCGCATCAACGCTGCCGCCCGCATGAACGACCTCTCCTACAGCAAGTTCATGCACGGCCTGAAGCTCGCCGGCGTCGAGCTCGACCGCAAGGTCCTCGCGCAGATCGCCTACGAGGATGCCGAGGGTTTCGCCGCCCTGGCCGAGGTCGCCAAGAAGGCCCTCGCCGAGTAAGCGCATCGCATAGCCTGTCTTCGCAGAGCGCCCCGCACGGGGCGCTCTCCTTTTCAACGGAATCGGTCTGCGATCGTGAAAGAGGCATCTGCGAATGGGTATAGATGCTTCAGCAAGATTTCCGTGAAAGGAGCGAAGCGAAGGTGTAAGGTCAACGGCTTTTCCCAGTAACCGTTCACCCTTGTTATAAGGAGCAGCAATGTCAATCGAGCGCATCTTCTACATCATCGAGAGGTTCGCAGGAGTCATCATCCCCCTGGTCATCATCCTCTTCGTCTTCAAGCTGATCACCAGCATGCTCAGGGGAGCCCAGCGCAGGGGAGGCACCGTGAGCGATGCCTACCAGGGCGTGTTCTATGTCATCCAGCAGCAGCATGTGGGCGTCATCGAGCGCCTCGGCAAGTTTCATAAGATCGTGAACCCGGGCTTCCACGTGCGCATCCCCATCGTCGACCGCGTGCGCGACGTCTCGCTCATGACCGAGGATGAGCACATCACCTTCGACGCCAAGACCGAGGACAACGTCACCATCGAGCTGGACGTCTCCGTGCAGTACCACGTCGACTATCAGACCCCCGACGGCTCGGGCATCTACCGCTCGCTCTACACCCTCACCGATCCGGTGGCCCAGATGAGGGACTACTTCGCCGACGCCCTGCGCTCGCAGATCCCGTCCCGCACGCTCGACGAGGTCTTCCTGGAGAAGGACGCCATCGCCACGGCCATCGACCAGATCGTCTCCACCAAGATGCGCGAGTACGGCTACGTCATCGTGACCACGCTCATCACGTCGATCAAGCTTCCCGTCGACGTCCAGCAGTCCATGAACCGCATCATCGCGTCCAAGAACGACCTGCAGTCCGCCAAGAACGAGGCCGAGGCCGAGCGCCAGAAGACGGTCATCGCCGCCGCTGCTAAGGCTGAGGCTATGGAGAAGGAAGGCGAGGGTATCGCCAACCAGCGCATCGCCATCGCACGCGGTATCCGCGAGTCCATCGACACCATCCAGGGCGCCGAGCTCGACTCCGACGAGGCCAACCGCCTGTTCGAGTACACGCAGTGGGTTGGCATGATGGAGGAGTTCGCCAAGAAGGGCAGCTCCACCGTGGTGCTCCCCGGCGAGTACACCGGCCAGACCTCGGTGCTGCGCGACATGCTCGTCGCAGGCCAGGAGCCCGAGGGCGACAGCAGCAAGCGCTGATCGATAGAGCCCATCAGGTGCGACAAAGCCGCCCCCATCCTGAACTGCGCCCCAAAACTTGGACGGGCCGAATAGAGACTAGGCAACAAGGGACTGACTCCGGAACTCTTCCGGAGTCAGTCCCCTCAGTTTAACTTGCCGTCTCTGAGTGTTCCAGTAGACGATGTATCCCTCGAGCTCCCTCCTGAAAGTCTCGAAGTCGGGGAACTCGCGTCCCCGGTAGAACTCGTCCTTGATGTGGCCGAACACCTGCTCCGTCGCGCCGTTGTCGACGCAGTTCCCCTTCCCCGACATGCTCTGCACGATGCCGGCCCCCTCGAGCCTGTCGCAATAGCCCGCATGCTGGTACTGCCAGCCCATGTCCGACTGCATCACTGGATGCGCCCCCGCCGGCATCTTCTGAAGGAGCATGTCCAGCATCTCCCTCTGCTGGGCCATGTCCGGGTGCCGGGATATCGACCACGCCGCTATCTCCTTGCTTCCGAAGTCGTAGACGGGGGCGAGGTAGGCCTTCCCCCACCTTTGCTTGAACTCGGTGACGTCGGTGCCGAGCTTCTGCCACGGGCCGTCGGCGGAGAAGTCGCGCCCCAGCACGTTCTCGAAGGTCCTGCCGACCACGCCCTTGTACGAGTTGTACCTGTGGTAGTCGGTCTCGCGCCTGATCCCGCAGCTGATGCCCATCTCGTGCATCATCCTGAGCACGGTCTTGTTCGCTATCGTGACACCCTCCTCGGCGCGCAGGCACATGGCTATCTGCCTGTGCCCGCACCCGTTCGCCGTGCGCGAGAAGATCTCGGCCGCCTTGCCCCAGAGCTCCGGCCTGGTCGGGGCCTTGGGGTGCGCGATCGAGTAGTAGTAGCTCGACCTGGGGAGGCCTGCGGCGTCAAGCAGGTCGGAGAGTGGGTACTGCCCCGAAAGCTCGCTCACGGCCGCGGCCCTCTCGCGGTTCGAGAGCGCTTCTCCGCCTTCAGGGCTATCGATTTTTTTAGGTAGGCGTTCTCCGCCTCGAGCTTCCGTATCCGACGTTCTAGCTCCTGCTCGCGCGTTAGCTCTTTAGGCGGGGAGCCGGACCCCCTCGGCCTC
>CAMZCV010000096.1 GCA_947305035.1 uncultured Coriobacteriales bacterium
CGCAAGCGCCACTATGCGTCCGTCGAGGGCGTTTCCAACATAGAGCTCGTCTACGACCTCATCTTCGTGTACTGCATCAGCGTCATCACCTCGCTCATGCACAACGTCGAGGGGTCGTTTCCCACCCTCGAGACCTGGGTCATCTACCTGTTCACGTTCCTCGTGGTGCTGCAGGTGTGGTTCTTCACCACGCTGCTCATCAACCGCTATGGCGACCGCTCGGTCTCCGACAACATCTGCCTCTTCGTCAACATGTTCCTGCTCTACTTCCTCTCAACCGGCGTCCAAACCGACTGGGCGGAGACGGCGTTCACCTTCAACGCGTCGTGGGCGCTCATCCTCACGAACCTGCTGGTTCACTGGGTGATCAAACTCGTGAGCTACGACAACCTGGACGAGGATGACCGCGGCATCATGCGCACGGTCATCACCGTGCTGGCCACCGAGCTGGCCTTCGTGACGGCCGCGGTATTCCTCGAGGGGATGTCGGGCGTCATCGTGACGTACATCGCCATCATCTTCTCCTTCAGCGCATTCTCCATTCCCGCTTTCTACCGCAGGATCTTCCGCAACAAGCCCGCGCAGTTCGGCCATCTTGCGGAGCGCTGCGCCCTGCTCACCATCGTCGCGTTCGGCGAGACCATCGTGACCATCTCGTCATACATGGTCACCGGCTTGTCCATGGTGTACTCGGCGCTCGTATTCGCGCTGGTGGTGGGCCTCTTCCTCATCTACATCTTCGAGCACGACAACATGCTCGACCACCACATGGCAACCGACGGCTTGAGCTTCACCTCCATCACGGTGTGGATGATCCTGATCATCGGCAACCTCACCGTAGCGCTCGAGTTCATGACCATGGAGCATATCGCGTTTCTGCCCAAGAGCATCTATCTCATGATGTGCCTCATCCTGTACCTGCTCACGTCGTTCATGCTGGGACGGTACAACCGGCCCGAGTTCCATTGGTCGCCGGCGTATATCGCCGGCCGCTTCGGCGTGTGTGCCTTCGTCTTCGCAGGCGCCTTCGCAACGGATTTCGACCCCACGGTCACCCTCGTGATCGACGTGATCGCGGTGTGGTTCGCCCTCTGGCACGAGTGGCTGCTCTACCACCGCCGCATGCACCTCATCATGTTCGGCCATTCCATCGGCGATACCGACGAGGACGACGGGGAGTAGCTTCATCCGACCATCAATTGGTATCCATCCATATTCGTCTTGGCGATCCGCCACGTGATGCCCGTGGTCGCTCCCAGCAATGCCGCATCGTGACTGACCAGCAGGAGCGCAGCCGGATAGGCTGCAAGCACGCGCTCGAGCGCCTCGACCGATCCCAGGTCCAGGTGGTTCGTGGGCTCATCCATGATGATGAGCTCGGGTGAATCGAGGATGCCAAGCGCGAGCATGAGCTTGCGCATCTCGCCAGGGCTGATGGCATCGCCCTCGAGTATGCGGTCCGGCTCTGAGTTGAGCTGCGCCACGATGGAGAGCACGCGTCCCCTCGATGCGCTCGCCAGCGTGGAAAGACGTTCGCGAGCCCGGGCCTGCTGTTCCTCGCTCGGCTCCTGCGCGATATAGAGCACGCGCACGCCGTCCGCCATATGCGCGACGAGGTGCTTGACCAACGTGGTCTTGCCCGTCCCGTTGTCACCCACCAGACCTATGTGGTCGCTGCGTCCGATGAAGAGCGGTGGCACCTCGAGGCGCATCTCCCCTAGGGTCAGCACGCACGGTTCCAGTCTCAGCAGCACGGGACGCCTGCTCGGGGTGGCCTCGAGCCAGATATCTGCGTCATAGCGCTTCTCCACACGCATCTGGTCGAGCTGCTCCGACATGCGCCCCGCCCGCACCTCCATGATGCCGGCCTGCTTGGCGGCGATGCCATCGGTTCCATGGATGATGGCCACGCGCTTCTTGTAGCGCGCATCGCCGTCATGTTTGGCGATGCCCGCGAGGCTCTTCTTGCCCTCCTTCTGCGCGGCGGTCTCACGCCTGCGCTGCGCCTCCCGCTCGATGCGCTTCTTCTCGCGGCGCATATCCTCGCGCGCCCGCACGCTGCTCTCGCGCTCGAGCGCCGCCTGGCCCGACGCCTGCGTATAGCCGCCCGGCCGCATGACCGCAGCGCCCGCCCCCATGAAGAGGCACTGCGTGCACAGGCCGTCGAGCAGGGCTCGGTCATGCGAGATGAGGATACCGATGCCGCCGAAGCCGGTGAGCACCCGGAAAATCTCCTCGCGCGTGGTAGCATCCACGTGGTTGGTGGGCTCGTCCATCACGAGCACGTCAGGCTCCGACCAGAGGACGCAGGCAACCTGCATGCGCTTCTGCTGGCCTCCCGAGAGCGTGCCGTAGCGCCAGGGCCAATCGTCCTCCAACGCGAGGGTCGTTTTGAGGCGGGCAGCGCGGCGGTCGTATGCCGCAGCGAACTCCTCGAGGTTATCGGGAGGATTCGTGGCATCCTGCGCGCAGTAGGCGCTCACGAGCGAAGGCCCCACGGAACCGGCATCGGGCGTGATGAGGCCGCAGGCGATACGCGCGAGCGTGGTTTTGCCGCAGCCGTTGTCGCCCACGATGCCGGTCCAGCCTTGCGGGAAGGCAACGGTGATGCCCCGCAGGATGGGTGCCTGCGCTTGCGGATAGCAGTATTCGATATTGGATAGATTGAGCTGCATAGGAATCCTTTCGATGCATGCCCGTACGCGAGCCATCACGGCCCTACCGCGAACACGGGCGGTTGATACATGCATCGACTAGACCCTCATGCACCTGTCCCTTCTCGAGCCGGAGCTTGGCATATGGGCACCGGCGGACTTCTCGCTCAGATTCTACCCCAACCTATGCATCATGCGCATCAATTGTTCGAGTGCGAAGTGGTGCTGATCACGATGGAGGCCAAGATGATGGCGATGAGGATCAGCAGCAGCTCCTCGACGATCGCCTGCGTAACCGCGCTCGTCGTTCCTCCAACAAGTGCAGCCGAGCCATCTTTGCGATCCTCGAGCACGTAGGTTGCTGCGAACACGCGGCGGACGCTGGCACCCGTTCCAAAGGCACCGTAGCCCTTCTGCTTCTTCAACCAGTCATCGACTTCGCCGATCTCCGCCGCAAGCTCCGCAGGATCTGCATCCATGCCAGCGAACGCCGCATAGATGGCAGCCGCCTTGTCCCTGGACGTTGCGTGGCCAGCCTCTTTGCATGCGTTGAACAGGGCAAGATAGTCCGCGACCTTCTGCGCGGCAGGCTTGTCGTAGAGCGCAAGGATCATCGCCACGGCCTGCGGAGTGTCCGACCCGGGCAGGAAACTGTCCTTGAGCATGACGTAGAGCTCCTCGGCCTTTGCGGCAGCCTGGCTGGGATCGATTCCCGCCATGATCATGAGGGCGATGAGCGCCATATCCTCCTCGCCGGTGAGGAAGGGGTGCTGTTCCTTGATCATCGCGTACGCATCGCGCGTTTTTGCGACAACCTCCGCACGCGCCTCAGACGGGCAATTGTCGTAGATGGTCATCGCGGCCATCGCCACCAGCTCGCCCGGAACGAACATCCCGGCCTTCAGCTGGTCATACACGCCGAGCACACCCTCGAAGTAGGCGCGGGGATCATCGGAGAGCGCCATCTTCACCTGGACCAGATACTGCATGTGTCCCCTGAAGTTCGAGAAGATGCCTACCTCGTCCTTGATGATCTGCTTGCATTCCTTCAGCCGATCCGCATCCACCGCGCGGCCGGCGTTCGTGTATTCCAGCGCTGCGAGCTTTATGAGCGATTCGTACTCGAACGAATGCCCCGTCTTCACCGTGGCTTCATTGAGAATCTGCGCCTCGCATCTAGCCTGTAGCGATTGCCTCATGGTGGTCTCCTCCCACAACCCGTCCGGTGCATGGTTCCGATGACTCAAATACCATTCGTCAGCTTATCAATGCAGGGGGACGATGCGGCTGCGAATCGGCAAGGGGCAGCTTCGCAGCACATGGCGTGGTCACAACCTGCCCTCGTGCAGCCTGAACGCCTCGCCGATGGAGCAGCAGGTCACATCATCATGCGACGCAACCGTCTCGCAGATACGGCGGAACTTGTCCCAGTTGCTCTCCTTGGTGTCGAAATCGAACTCATAGCCATGCGCGAACATGAGGAAGAAGAGGTCGTCATCTGCTGGCTCAGCAGTAAAGAAGGCATCAAGCCGTTGGAATGCTTTGGCGGATACGTGCCAGCAGCTCATGGGCATGTCGAGAGGATCTTCGGGAAATGCGAAGTCCTTGCCCGACCTGATGGACCTGGCATAGCGCACGCCCGCGCTCTTCAGCAGCTCGCTGCCCTGTTTGGCACCGACGCCGTACGGGTAGGCAAAGCCCTCGACCGGCTTCCCGAACAGCTCTGAGAGCGCAGCCACGTCGTCGCAGATCTCGCCCACGCGCTCCTCGTCCGAACAGCGCGCCAGGTTGGCATGCGTGCGACCGTGCGCCGCCACCTCGAAGCCTTCGTACACCTGACGAACCTCGTCCTTCGGGATGCGGAAATGCTCGACATAGGGCACCAGATGCCGTGCCGCAGGATCGAACGACGCAGCGGGCTTCTCGATAAAGCCCAGATTGCCGATGCGTCCTTCATAGGTCCTGTCACCGAACAGGCCCGAGTTGAGATGGAAGGTGGCTCCGAGACCGTATTGCTTGAGCACCTCGATGATCTTCTTGTCCTGCTCGAGCCCGTCATCGAAGCTCCAAGCGAAGTATTTCCTGCCCACAGCTCCCCCTAATGCGCTTTGAAGAAGGCGTCCATGCGTGCGAACACGTCGCGGCTCTCGGGATACATGGGATAGCCCACCGCGAACACATGCACCAGCTCGTGCTCATCGCCCTTGGGATAGTTCACCAGCTCATGCTCGATGCCCCGCGCCTCGAGCAGCCGCTCCAGCTTGAGGCTGTCCGCTTGGATCAAGTCCTCGTCGCTGGTGACCTGGAAGATGGGCGGAATCTCCTCCGAGATGAGCAGCAGCGATGGGTCGAGCAGGAAACGCTCGTAGGGCTTTCTCGCATCTTCCTTGGAAGTCACCACATTGTTGATCGCCCTCAGGAGGTCGCGGCGCTGCGTATCGAGCATGATGGAGATGAGCCCTGCAGCGCGGAAGCGATAGCCGCAGCCCAAGATGCCAAAACGTTGCTGCAGCTCGGCGCTCCCGTTGATCGCGAGCGCGAAGAGGGCGAGCAGGGCACCCGCGGAGTCGCCCGTAATAAAGCAGCGGCTCA
>CAMZCV010000097.1 GCA_947305035.1 uncultured Coriobacteriales bacterium
CCGGAGATAGGGGAGTGCCTTGCGTGGCTCAAGGCGCAGGACGGCGTGCTGGGGGCGCAGGTCACCGGCTCGGGATCCTGCTCATTCGCCATCTGCGAGAACGACGATGCCGCTGCGCGCATAGCTTCGCTGAGCCCGTGGTGGGCATGCGCCACGAGGACCCTCTCGGCGTAGCGGGGTTCTACATAAACAGCAGGTTCGCCAGGTACATCACGTAGAACAGCAGCATGATGGCGCCCCAGATGCGCCTGAGCGAGCGCGTGCGGATGCAGGCAATCCAGAGCAGGACCACGGCCGCGGTGGCAAGGATGCCGTCGAGCAGGAAGCCCTCCTCGAAGGGGATGGGGTTCAAGACGCCCGCAAGGCCAAGCACGAAGAGGATGTTGAAGATATTGCTGCCCACGATGTTGCCGATGGCGATATCGGCCTCCTTGCGCGTGGCCGCGGTGACCGACGTCACGAGCTCGGGCAGCGAGGTGCCGAGGGCGACGATGGTGAGGCCGATGACGCGCTCGGAGACGCCGAAGACGCGGGCGACCCCGGTTGCACCGTCCACTACGAAGTTGGAACCGAAGACGATGCACGCAGCACCGAGCACCAGGAACGCCGCGAGCATCCAGAGCGGTTTTGGATCCTCGGGCTCCTCGTCGCTGCCCTCCTTGAGGCCCAGGACGACGGTGTATATGAGGTACACGATGAAGCAGGCCACGAGGATGCCTGCATCGAAACGGCTGAGCCGGCCGTCGGGCAGGCCGAGCACGAGCAGGAGCACCGTGATGCCGATGGTGAAGGGGATCTCGATTTTGAAGGTGGACGTCTGGATGGGTACCTCCACGATCACCGCGGTGAGGCCGAGGATCACGAGGACGTTCATGAGGTTGCTGCCGAGCACGTTTCCGATGGCGATGCCCGTGGCGTCCTTCAGGCCGGATGAGATTGAGACGGCCGCCTCGGGTGCGCTCGTGCCCATGGCCACGACGGTGAGGCCCACGACCAGCGGGGGCACGCCGAGCAGCTTCGCAAGGCCGCTCGCGCCGTCCACGAACACGTCGGCGCCCTTCACGAGCAGCGCGAAGCCTATGACGAGCAGGGCCAATCCCTTAACGATCTCCATGATGGGCAACCTCGAATGCAGGGCATGGTTTGATTAAGACCCTTGCATTATAGCGTCACATCCGAACCCGAGCCTGTTCGGGTATCATAACGAGTCAACCGATACCCGTCATACGAGGTCTTTTCCATGGCGAAACGCGTTTTCATCATCGTGCTCGACAGCTTCGGAATAGGCGAGATGCCCGACGCGGCAGTGTATGGCGATGAGGGGTCGAACACCCTCTGCGCCTGCGCGACGACATCCTGCCTGAAGATTCCCAACCTTTCCAAACTGGGCCTTCTCAACGTCGAAGGCGCGCTCGACTCGGTCTACGATGTCGACCTCGCGCCTGTCGATGCACCCGCTGGAGCCTTCGCACGCCTGATGGAGGCATCCATGGGCAAGGACACCACCGTGGGCCACTGGGAGCTCGCGGGGGTTGTCTCGTCCGAGCTCTTCCCCACGTATCCCGAGGGGTTCCCACCCGAGGTCATCGACGAGTTCGTGCGGCAGACCGGCCGCGGCGTGCTCTGCAACAAGCCCTACTCGGGCACCGAGGTCATCTTCGACTACGGCCGCAAACACCTGGAGACGGGCGATCTTATCGTCTACACCTCGGCGGATTCGGTGTTCCAGATTGCGGCGCATGAGTGCGTGGTGCCGCTCGAGGATCTCTACGACTACTGCCGCATCGCGCGTTCCATCCTCATCGGCAAGCACGGCGTGGGGCGCGTGATCGCGCGTCCGTTCGTGGGGAAGTGGCCGAACTTCAAGCGCACGTCCAACCGCCACGACTTCTCGCTGCCTCCCACCGGGCCCACCATGCTCGACAGCATCTCGGCAGCCGGTATGGACGTGCTCGCGGTGGGCAAGATCTGGGACATCTTTGCGCATCGCGGCATGACGGATCACGTGCACACGCAGGACAACTCCGACGGCATAGCCAAGACCCTCGCGTGGATGGACCGCGACTTCGAGGGGCTCTGCTTCACCAACCTCGTCGACACCGACTCGGTCTACGGCCACCGCAACGACGCCGAGGGCTATGCCAGGGCGATCTCCGCGTTCGACGCCAAGCTGCCCGAGTTGCTCGCCAAGCTGCGCGACGACGACCTGCTCATGATCACGGCCGACCACGGATGCGACCCCGTCACGCCGTCCACCGACCATAGCCGCGAGTACGTCTTCTGGCTCACCGCGGGCAAGCGCGTGCGCAGGGGCGCCAACCTGGGTACGCTTCCCACATTCGCCGATATGTCGGCAACCGTCCTCGACTATCTGGGGCTCGCGCCCTTGGAACACGGAACGTCACGTCTGTCTCAAATCATGGAGGTGTAGATCATGCCAACCCCGCACAATGCCGCCGAGAAGGGCCAGATCGCCAAGGTCGTCCTCATGCCGGGGGATCCGCTGCGCGCGAAGGTGGTCGCCGAGCGCTACCTCGACGACGCCGTCCAGTTCAATGCCGTCCGCAACATGTTCGGCTATACGGGCACCTATAACGGCGTGCCCGTCTCGGTTATGGGCAGCGGCATGGGCATGCCCTCCATCGGCATCTACGCGCACGAGCTCTATGCCTTCTACGACGTGGACGCCATCATCCGCATCGGCAGCGCGGGCGGTCTGGACGAGCGCACGCGCCTGCGCGACCTCGTGATCGCCCAGGGCGCTTGCACCGACTCCAACTTCGGCGCCATGTACCATCTGCCCGGAACCTTCGCGCCCATCGCCGACTACGGGCTGCTCTCGACCGCCGCGGGCATCGCTGCCAAGCGGGGCGTGAACACGCTCGTGGGCAACGTCATCTCCTCCGACCACTTCTACCACGCCGCGGCCGACACCGATGCCGCTGCACGCTGGCAGGGCATGGGCGTGCTCGCCGTGGAGATGGAGGCGGCCGCGCTCTACATGATCGCCGCCGAGCACCGCAAGCGTGCGCTTGGCATGTTCACGGTCTCCGACCTCATCCATACCGCCGCGACCGGCGAGATGACCGCAGAGGAGCGCGAGACCAGCTTCGACGACATGATGCAGGTGGCGCTCGAGACCGCCATCACGGTTGGATAGGGTGACGGCGATGGACGACCGGCAGCTCGTCGAGCTCGCGTGCGCGGCGCGCGAGCAGGCTTACGCGCCGTACTCGGGTTTCTCCGTGGGAGCTGCGCTGCTCGACGCGGACGGCCGCATATGGCAGGGCTGCAACATCGAGAACGCCGCGTTCGGACCCACGGTGTGCGCCGAGCGGGTTGCGTTGTTCAAGGCCGTGAGCGAGGGCGTGCGCTCCTTCGAGGCGCTCGCGGTTGCGGGCGGCCCGGCGGGGGAGAGCATCGCCGCCTTCACCGCGCCATGCGGTGTGTGCCGCCAGGTTCTGCGCGAGTTCTGCTCTGACGGGTTCCGCATCATCCTCGCCGCTCCCGACGGCGAAACGCGCACCTTCACGCTGGGGGAGCTGCTCCCCCAGAGCTTCGGGCCGAGCAGCCTTGCCTGATCCATCGCCTGCGTTATTTGGAGGACCGCCATGCGCATGTACGACATCATCGAGAAGAAGCGCGACGGCGCTGCCCTCACCAACGAGGAGATCGATTTCTTCGTCACGGGCTATGTTGCGGGCGACATCCCCGATTACCAGGCATCCGCCCTGTTCATGGCCATCTTCTTCCGCGGCATGGATGCGCGCGAGACGGCGCACCTCACCATGGCGATGGCGCGGTCGGGCGATATGCTCGACCTCTCGTCCATTCCCGGCATCAAGGTGGACAAGCACTCCACGGGAGGCGTGGGCGACAAGACCACGCTGGTCGTCGTGCCCATCGTGGCGTCTCTCGGCGTGCCCGTGGCAAAGATCACCGGCCGCGGCCTTGGGCACACGGGCGGCACGGTCGACAAGATGGAATCCATTCCCGGGCTCGATGTCGCGCCCAGCCGCGAGAGGTTCCTCGAGATAGCGCGCACGGTGGGCGGCGTGGTGGTGGGGCAGTCGGGCAACCTCGACCCCGCAGACAAGAAGTTCTACGCCCTGCGCGACGTCACGGCCACGGTGGACAGCATGCCGCTCATCGCGTCCAGTGTCATGAGCAAGAAGATCGCCGCGGGTGCCGACCGCATCCTGCTGGAGGTCACGTGCGGCAACGGCGCCTTCATGAAGTCTGTCGACGACGCCATCGAGCTGTCGCGCCAGATGGTCGAGATCGGCGAGAACGTGGGCCGCACCACGGTGGCGCTCATCACCGACATGGGTGCGCCGCTCGGAGCCTGCGTGGGCAATGCTCTGGAGGTGCGCGAGGTCTGCGACGTGCTTCAGGGGAGGGGACCCGCCGACGTGACCGAGGTCTGCGTGGAGTTGGCTGCCAACATGGCGCAGCTCGGCGGCAAGGGCACGCTCGATGAGTGCCGCGCCCTGGTCTGCGCGAGCATTTCTCATGGCAGTGCCTTTGCAAAGCTCCGCGAGATAGTGGCAGCGCTTGGCGGAAACCCGTCTGCCCTCGACAATACCGCACTGCTCCCGCAGGCGCCCTGCTCGCGCGAGGTGCACGCGCCGCGCGGCGGGTTCGTTTGGGCGATGGATACCGAGCGCGTGGGAACGGCGTCGGTCGTGCTCGGGGCCGGGCGAGCCACGAAGGAAGACAGCATCGACTACGCTGCGGGAATCGTGCTTGCGCGGAAGACGGGCGATGCGGTTGCAGAGGGCGAGGTCATAGCCACGATTTACGCGGCGCGCGAGGATCTGCTCGATGAGGGGGAGCGGGTACTGCTCGGTGCCTATGACATCCGGGATGAGCAACCGGGGCCGCGCCAGCATTTCTACGCGCGCGTCTCCCGTGACGGCATCGACCGCTTCTGGGACAAGGGGGACAGGTAACTCGCTGTCCCACTTTGGGACAGCGAGTTACCTGTCCCCCTTGTCCCACTACAGCAGCGGCTGGTCGAACTCGTAGAGCGCCTCATTCACCGCGAAGAGGTCGTAGTCGCCGTTCCTGATGAAATACTCCACGATGACATCGCGCTTGTTGGCGTGCGAGAAGGCGAAGCCGGCGCGCTCGAGCAGGCTTCTCGTCTCCTCGAGCGAAAGCTTGAGCGCGATGGCGAGCGCGAGCACCGTCTTCTTGGCGGGCCGGTAATCCGCGTCGCTGCGGATGCGCGAGAAGAGCTGGC
>CAMZCV010000098.1 GCA_947305035.1 uncultured Coriobacteriales bacterium
GATTCGTTGTCTGGAAGGTCACCGATGCCAAGCGCGAGCAGTTGGAGAATACCGAATCTCCGAGCGTTGTAACCATAGGCGGAATGGTCACGCTCTCGAGATAACCGCAGGTACTGAACGCGCGCGTACCGATCTCCGTGATCTGGCTCCCCTCCTCGAAAGAGAGCGATTTGAGACCGAACTGGGCATTGGTGTTGCTTAGGTGTGCGGCATCGGCTTTGATCTTCGTAAAGTTGTAGTTGATGAATGACTTGGGGATGACAAGGTCGACAGAACCGTTGGGGGTAGAATTGCCGAAGTTCGCATCGGTGTATATCTTCCATATTTCCAGAGTGGTATTGTCCCCGCTGCCGATGTAATCCACCAGAAGATACGTTGCATCTACAGGCAAGCCGAAACTGTAGTTTGTCAGATCGTCAAAACTGTCGACCACCACGATGACAAACTTCAGATTGGTGCATTGGGAAAAGCAGTCATTCTGTCGCGGATCATCGTTGGTCGGACGGGGAATGTTTCTGAACCCGAGCTTCTCGAGAGACGTGCACCCATAGAAAACGTGGTCGCCAATCAAACTGTAATGGTCAGGGTCGGTCCCTGCATAGTGGAAGGGAAGCTCCATCTCTTTGAGCGAAGAGCAGCCCATGAACGCCTCGTCGCCAATACGATTGAGATTCGAGATGTCAGCAAGGTAGAATGTCGCGGAAGAAAGAGAGCTACAGCCCTTGAACGCGCGGTCCAAAATATAGTTCACAGTGTAGGGAAACGTGATCTCTTTGAGTGCAGAGCAGTTCTCGAACGCTCCCCTGCCGATATACCTCAGATGAGCGTCGTCACTCAGAATCCTCGCCGTCGTCAGCTTGGCGCAGTTTGCAAACGCGCTTGTCCCGATTTCCACGACACTCGAGGGAATCGTGATGCTCGTGAGCTCCCCGCAGTCTTTGAAGCATTCATCGGGGATGAACTGGAGCTGTTCGCCGTTGAAGGTGAACTCTTCAAGCGCAGTGCAGCCTCTGAACGCGCTGACGCCGATCCTGGTTACGTAGTCGGGAATCTTTATGCTGGTTATGGTCGTTTGATCGAGGAAAGCATCTCCTGCAATCGTAGTCACCTGGATGGTTTCACCGTAGTACTCGCCACTGCCCAAGCCGCCAGGATAGATATAGGCTTCGAGATTGCCGCTATTGTCGCCAATTATCAGGTCTCCGCTGAAATCTGGATCTAAGAGACCTGCGAGGACAACATCGTCTCCATCAATCCACCCGTAAACCGGGCAGCTAGCGCCTACCCACTCGACGGCACCATCTGGTTTCTGGTTCTGTATCGGCACTTCCTGACCCGTGGCGAGGGCAGGCTTCGCAGCGGTGAATACCGTCAAAAACAGGCACACGATGAACGCCACAGCAAACGCTATCGCCTGTGCGGCTGAACAATTACCGGACTTGCCCGTGTTATTGGTACGATTGTCCATGTTTGCAACCTACTCGTCGATAACGTCGAACTCGTCCACGTCAATCATAGCTTCCTCGCGCTCAATCTGGGTACGGCGCGCGGAGTAGGCACCCATGAGCGCGCCCAGCCCGCCCAGCGCCATTCCCAGCGGTGCCATGATGCCGGAGAGCAGGTCGCCCGTATAGGGGATGGGCTCGGGCTTCGGTTCGGGCTCGGGTCCGGGTGTCGGCTCATCATCATCCTCGACCTCTTCGATGGGATCGGCGAGCTCGGCTTCCGCCTCCGCCTCGCTGAGCTGCAGGGCGCTGGAGATACCCGGATGGAGGTGCAGGGCGACAGGACCCTCCGAGGTTGCCAGCATTGCGGTAATCGGAGCTCCAGCTTCGATGGTGAGCGGCTCGTTGATAGCAACCTGGATGCCCGGCGACCACACGTTGGTCAGGCGCACGATGACATTGCGCGAAGTCCTCCAGTTCTCGGGGATATCGAACTCAACGCGGTAGGAGAGCACCTCGCCCGGCATGATCTCAGAGATGACCATATCGTCATCGGCATCCTCCGTGCCGAGTCCCATAACCCTCTGCTCCATCCTGCGATACGCTTCCTCTTTGGGAATCGCGATGTCATCCATCCAAGGACGTCTGGAGTTGGCGGTGGTGAGCACGCGGTCGGACTCGATTGTCTGCGCCGTGAAGGGATCTCCAACCAGCTTCACTCCGTTGTCGGCATCGTACATCGACACATCGAAACCGCCGATGATGAGGTTGCCATGGTTGCGGATATCAACCTGGAAGGAGCATCTGCTGCCTGCGCACACGAATGCGTCGAACGGGCCGAATCCCTCGACCTCTGCGCTGATCGTATTGGGAACCGCGATATAGCGGAGACGCCCCAGGCTGTGGTCTGCGTCGAGAATCTCGGTCGCGAGGAAGGTTGACGCATCGTCGGTGATGTTCATCACCTCGAAGCCGTCAATGGGGCTGTCGAGCTCGCAGAACGGGAAGTCCTCGCTGAATGCGCCGTCGATGAACTTCGACGCCATGATGCGGTAGACCTCCTCGTGGACGGTCGTATGCTTGCCCGTCTTGGGATCCACCTCGTCGCCGGGATTGCCGTTGAAGCTCTCGTAGTAGAAGAGGTACTTGCCCGTGGGGCTCACGGCGAAGGAGCTGCCCCTGAAGCCGTTGTAGTCCACGCGCTCGTAGCTGTCCTCGAAGCCCGGCTGGTTCTCCTGGGTGGGATCGAACTTGCCTGCGTAGAGGTATTAATCGGAAGGCTGTGCATCCTCGCCCGACTGGCGGTTCTTTGTGAAGAGCACCGTTCCGTGGCCGGGCCAGGGGGCCATCTGCGGCAGCGTGGCATTGCTCGTGATGCAGCGCTTCACCTGGATATCTGCGAAGGATTTTCCGCACGGGATGGTTGCTGCACAGACCTCGTAGCCTGTGGTCTTGTAGAAGATCAGCGTGAGCAGCGCATCGTATTTTTCCTTGACGCCGTTGCCCACGATGATGTCCATGCTCGTGACGGACTTGTCGAGACTGATGGGGTCGACATAGATGGGGGTGTCGGAATCGGGGTCGATGATGCGACCGGCCTTGAGCGCCACCGAGAGCGCACCGTCGCGCAGGTAGCAGTATCCGACGCCGAAGGAGATGTTGGTGGGATCGCTCATGAGCTTCTTGGGCTCGTCAGCGGAGCGGTGCATGAATGCGAAGGCAACAGCACCGCTGGCGCCATTCACAGCGAAACCGTCACGTACGCGGGGAACGCTGACCATATGGGCAAGACCGTCATCGTAGAGTTCGCTCGCCTGCTTGACCGTGCGCTGGAAGACGTTCAGGTTCTCATCGAGGAACACGACGGAGACCGTAGGCGTGGCGAATGCATCGTAGACCCGCGTGTTGTCGCCCTGGGGACGGATGCCGCCCGTGACCACGAGGCAGGCTTCCACGTGACGCGTCCACGAGGTGCCAGCAGAGCGCACCACGATGTCGAAATCGTAGTCGAACATGTCGATGCGCTTGAGCTTGTTGGTGCCGCTGCCGTATTCGATGACCTTGGGCTCGCCCCAGGTGCGCGAGACGGTGTCGAACTTGGAGCAGACGACGCGCGGCCTGCGGATGGGATTGTTCTCGTCCTTGAAGGAGTAGTCCACCGTCATGATGCGGAACAGATACGGCGCTCCGTTGATGTTCACGATCTTCTGGCGAGGATCGCTGAAGACGTTGTTATAGATGACAACGTCAACATTGGGCTTGATTCCGTCGTGGAGGCCGATGCCCTTCACGCCGCCATCACCGCATACGGCGCCGGTGGTTTTGCCCTCAACGTTCTCGTATTCGTACTCGCCCTGCGCTGGCGCGCCGAAGCCGAGGAACGTGTCTCCCAGAACGTAGGCATCGACCTCATCGTCGTCATCCGCTTCCGCCTCGAGCTCCTGCGTCTCGAGCATGCTGCCTTCGCCATCCGTTGCTGCGGGTTCGGCATCTGCATCGGCTTCGGGATCGACGTCATCAGTGGCAGCGGGCTCTGCGTCATCGTTGGCTGCAGGCTCATCTGCAACATCCAGGATATCGGCTGCAACGGGAATGGGCACGATCACAGAAGCATCTGCGAGGTCGGAGCCATCCCCCTCGGTAGCGGGGACACCCTGAGGGACATCTCCCTGAGGCTGGTCGGAGTCTGTTGCTGCCGTCTCGGGACCCTCTCCCTCAACAGCAGGCTCAGAGCTTTCCTCGCCATCCATGGGAGCAAGTGCAGCAGCTTCCCCCTCTTCCGTCTGAACGGAAGTATCGGCGGACTGCTCTGCGTCGGTAGCGGGCTCGGACGTCTCCTCGGAGCTCTCCTCGGGCTCGTGCGTCTCCTCGCTGGGCTGCTCGGCATCAGTTGAGGGCTCGGGCGTCTCCTCGGAGCTTTCCTCGGGCTCGGAAACCTCCTCGTCCTCCACGCTCTCGGTCGAAAGGCCGAGGACCGAATCGGAAAGCTCATCGGCATAGGTGAAGGAGTTCACGCCCTCGCACGGCACGAACTGCGTGACAAGGGTGCCATCTTCGAGCTCAACCACCATGGGGATCATATTGCGGTGAATGTCGGGAAGATCTTCCTCGCTGTAGTTGACGGGCTGCTTGTTCTTTGTAGCCTCGGCCTCGAAGGATTCCTTCATATCGGCCATCGTGACGGGGAGCATATTGTCGAAGATATCTCCGCCGTTGCTCGCAAGGATCCGCCCATCGTCGAACAGCACCACGGAGTGCCGCTTGGTCCCATCGGGATACGTGTGCATAAAGCGGGCGGCACCCGCCTCCTCCGACCAGAGCGCAACGTCATTGAAGGTGGGGAGCGGCGGCGTGATGTCCTTCCAGTTGTCATAGAAGGGATTCTCGGCACAGCTCCAGATGGTCACGGAGCCGGAGAAGCAGTAGAACTGAGCCGAGAGCTCAGCCTTGAAGGTATATCCGACAGTAAAGTGCGTATCATCGACATCGGAACGAGGTTTCGGCTCGAGCCATCCGATATACATGGGCAGCGCTATCGCACCGCTGACGCTGACGCACGCAACGCCCTCGAGGCCAACACCCACGGAAAGCTTGAACGAAGGCTTGATGTTGAGCGAAATCGACCCATCGGGAACCGGGACGATGCTGTTGCAATCCAGATCCTGCTCGCCGATGAGCTCAGCAGTGAGGGAGAACGTGCCCGCGAACACCAGCTCGAGGCCACCGGTAATCGTGATGTAGAACGGAACGGGGCCGATGGTGAACTT
>CAMZCV010000099.1 GCA_947305035.1 uncultured Coriobacteriales bacterium
CCCTCGCCCTTGGACCACTTGCGATTGAAGGGCCTCACGTCACCCGCATGGTCCTTCTCACCGCAGAGCAGCAGCGCCGGGCAATCGAGATCGTACGTACGCCCTGGAGCCTCGATGGCATCCGCGAGGAGCCGGTAGCCGAAGGCTGCCAGGTCCACGTACTCCTGCTTGGTGTAGCTTTCCATGAACGCGCGCATGAGCTCGCGCCCGTACTCGGTCTCCGCGGCGCCCCACGAACCCCACGGCTTGAGGAGGCTCATAGGAATGGCCTGGTACATGCCCTTGGTGTGCCTGAGGAACTTGACCTCCCATGTGGGGTAGTACTTCCGCTTGAGCGGGGCGGAGTCGATGGAGATGAAGACGACATCCTCGCCGGGATAGAGGTCGATGAACGCCTGCGATACGTAGCCGCCCATCGACTGGCCCACGAGCACGGGCCGGGTCACCCCCGCGTCGGCGAGCACGTCGTGCAGCATGAACGCGAAATCGTCCATCGTGAAGTCGAGCGCGAACGGCCGCGAGTCACCGTGCGCGGGAGGATCCCACACCAGCAGGTTCGCCTTGCCCGAGAAATGCTCCATCTGCTTGTCGAAGAGGCGATGGTCGGCGGTAAGTCCGGGCAGGAAGACGAGCCATGGAGCACCCTCTCCTGCAATCGTGTCGATCCAGTACCTGATGATGCCGCCCTTTGCTTGGAACGAATGCTCCTGCACGGTCATGGCAACCTCCTCCGCAGGCTGTTAAGCCGATTATATGCTTGCGTATCCTGCGAGTCTCCTACAATGATATGGACGCTCAATCGAGGGAGGTCGGGCGATGAAACGCCACCCCATACGCACCTATAACATCCTGCTTCCCATCTGGATGCTGGTCTGGTTTCCCAGCTGGCTCTGGCTCATCCTCATCCCCGCGAACTACCTGATCGACCGCCTCGTGCTCAGCTGGGGCCTGGGCGATATGGAGGACAAAGGCACGTTCTGCCGCGCTAACACGTGGAAGATCTGCATCGCGGGCTTCCTCTCCGATCTTGCGGGCAGCGTCCTCCTGTTTATGTCGTTGCTCGTTTCCGACGCCATCCCCGGCACGCACGACTTCGGCGCCGCGCTCTCGATCAACCCCTTCGAGAACATCTTCGCACTGCTCGTCACGCTGGCGGCCATCGCGCTGGCGGGCTTCTGCATCTTCAAGCTCGACCGTTGGCTGCTCGGCAAGGCCGGGCTCGACGCAGAGCTTGCCCGCAGGGCGGCGCTACGACTCGCCCTCGTCACGGCTCCGTATCTCTTCCTTGTGCCTGGAACGCTGATCTACGGTTAGCGCTTCCTCAGCGCGAGCAGCATGCGCGTAAGGTCGATGCCGCCCGTCAACGCAATAGCTGCGCCCATGACCAGGGCGAACGGCCGCATAGCTGCATTGCAGGGGAAGGATGCGCCATGGCAGAGGTCGATAAGACCGCCCGGTAGAGCAGCGATGAGCACGCCCAGCAGAGCGGCCGCAAACGAGAGACCGCGGCGCTCGCCCTCGTCCTGCTCGAAGATGCGTACCAGCGAGATGATGAGCAGCACCGCGTCCACGCCGAGCAGGGCACGGAACGCCCAGAAGCAGCTGAAGGTCTCGTCGGTGTCCAGGACGGCGCACGGTCCCGCTACGGTCAGAAGTCCAGCTAGGAGCGCGACGGCGAGCACCGTGAGAATGACCCCCACCAGCGGCTGCGCCTTCGTTGGATCGAGCATCTTTCCCATGTTCGTCTCCCCTACCGAAGGAAACAGGTAGCCGTCTTCGATTATCCCTCACCCGCCCGCGAGCTGGTTTCCACCCGGTTGTGGTCACCCAACTGGCCAGAACCGTCAGATCTACACCGCGACGGTGCGCTCCTCGTCGATGGCCGCGACCTTGTCGCGGCGACGCGCGTACTTCTCGGCCGTGAGCGCGTCGGTCTCCATCCAGGTCTTCACAACAGCCATCGCAAGCACCGGGCCGATGAGCTTGCCGCCGATGCAGAGCACGTTGGCGTCGTTATGCTGCCGCGCGAGCTCAGCGCACACGGGGTCCTGGCACACGCAGGCGAAGATGCCTCGGAACTTGTTGGCGATCATCGCCGAGCCGTACCCCACGCCGTCGACGAAGATGCCGCGCTCGCACTCGCCCTTGGCCACGGCCATCGAGGCAGGATAGATGAAGTCGGAGAGATCGCAGCCTTCCTCGTCGTAGGTGCCGAAATCGACGACCTCGTGTCCCTCCCCCTCGAGCCATGCCTTGATCTGATTCTTGAGCTGCGTACCTGCATGGTCGTTTGCCATAGCGATCTTCATGATGGCTCCTTCCGTGTTGCGGCCGCGTCTGAAACGGCCCTCGGTCAAAGCATACGCGCTGGCCCCGCCGGCAGGATTGTGCTTTCGGTCTACGTGCTGCTCGGCTCCGCGGCGTTGCGGATGGTTCGCACGAGCAGACCCACCGAGACGCCCATCATGATGAGCTCGGTCACCGGTTGCGCCCAGATCATGCCATCGAATCCGAAGATGCGGTTCAGCAGCAGAAGAAGGGGCACGTAGAGGATGAGCTGGCGCACCAGCGTGATGGCAAAGGCGAACTGCGGCTTGCCCATAGCCTGGAACGACATCCTGCTCATGGACGTGGCACCCACGAAGGGCAGGATGCACATGAGCGCGCGCAGCACCTTGGCTCCCGTGGCAACCACCTCGGGCGATTGCGTGAAAATCCCGATGAGCTGAGGCGCGAAGATGCCGCACACCGCCATCACTGCGAGCTCGGTTGCGCTCACCACCGTCACGCCCGCACGCAGCACATCGAGCATGCGGCGGTAGTTTTTCGCGCCGTAGTTGTAGCCCATGATGGGTTGCGTGCCCGCCGCGAAGCCCTGGTAGATGTAGCTGCCCAGCGAGAGGATCTTCTGGGCCACGCCCATCGCGGCAACCGTGAGCTCGCCGTAACCGACCGCCAGGTTGTTGTTGACGATATAGGCAGCGGAGGTGAGCAGCGTCTCGAGCGTGGCGGGAACACCCACCCAGAAGATCTCGCGCAAGATCTCCGCCGTGGGTTGGATGAAGCGCGCCTGAGGTTTGAGCAGCGTACGTCCGCGCTGGTAGAAGGCAAGCGATACACCCATACCGGCGGCATTGCCCAGCACCGTTGCGATGGCGGCACCCCCAACCCCAAGCCCGAATCCGAAGATGAACACGGGGTCGAGCGCGATGTTGGCAACCGTTCCCACCACCATGCCGGCAACGGACTGCTTGACCGAGCCTTCGCTGCGCAGGAGCTGCCCGAAAGTGTAGTTGCCCATGACGAGAATACTGCCCAAGAACAGCACGCGCACGTAATCCCGCGTGAAGCCGAAGGTGTTCTCCTGAGCGCCGAGGCCACCCACGATCTGCGGGAGCAGCGCAAGGCCCACCGCTGCGACGATGGCGCTGTTCACCACCGTGAGCAGGAAGGCCGAGGTGAGCGTGTGGTTCGCCTTGTCCATCTCGCCCGCACCGAGGCTGCGCGCGATGAGCGAGCTCGCGCCCGTGCCCACCATGTTGGAGAGCGCGATCATGACCATCATCACGGGGTAGGCAAGGTTGACGGCTGCCAGCTGGTAGTCGTCGCGGAGCAGCCCGATGAAGTAGGTGTCCACCAGGTTGTAGAGCACCATGATGCACATGCCCGCGATGAGCGGAACTCCGAGCTTCACCACCGCTTTTGCAGGCTTCTCCTCGGCGAGGATGCGAATCCGTGCGTCGTCCTGCTCCATGGGCTCGATTAATCCTGCTCGAGCAGCTCGCGCAGCTCGTCGGGCGTGAGGTAGTGGCGCTTCCCGCAGAAGTGGCAGTGCGCCTCGGCCGTCTCGTTCTTGGCGATCATGTCCTCGATCTCCTCGCGTCCGAGCGCAAGCACCGCACGCGAGGCACGCTCGTGATCGCAGCCGCAGTAAAACTCAACCGGCGAGGCTTCGAGCTCTTGGAAATCGAAGTCCGCGAGAAGCGTGCGCAGGATGCCTGCGGGATCCAAGCCCTGCTCGAGCAGATCGGTCACCGACGAGACTCCCGCGAGGGCGGCCTCGAGCCGGTCGACGAGCTCGTCGTCATAGCCGGGCATGAGCTGGATGATGAAGCCGCCCGCCTGGCGGATGCTCGTATCGCCGTTCACGAGAACGCCCACACCCACCGACGTGGGAATCTGGTCGGAGAGGAGGAAGTACGCTGCCAGGTCGTCGCCTATCTCGCCCGAGACGAGCTCGGTCTGGCTGGTATAGGGCTCCATGCCCGGCAGGTCGCGCACCACCGAGAGGGTGCCCTTGCCCACAGCAGAACCCACGTCGAGCTTGCCCTCCGCGCGGGGAGCAACCCACACGTGCGGGTGGTTGGCGAACCCCTTGACCTGCCCTTTGTTGTTCGCCGTGACGGTTAGGCCTCCCAAGGGACCGTCGCCCTTCACCTGCAGGGTGAGCAGCTCGTCCTCGCTCTTGAAGATGGATGCCATCATGAGCGCGCCCATCATGAGGCGCCCCAGCGCAGCCGAGGCGACCGCGCTTGTTCCGTGGTTCTCATGCGCAGTCTCCACCACGCCGCGAGCCGTCACCGCGACGGCGCGGATGAAGCCGTCTGCCGCCGTGCCACGGACCAGATGGTCTCCGCGGCGGGTTTTTGCGTCCTCGAAATCGATGATGTTGCCCTCAGGCATTGGGACCCCCTAGCGGTTGTCGATGCGCGAGACGTTCGAGATGGTGATGGTCATCCTTCCGTCTCCGCCGCGCGTGAACTCGATATAGCCCTTGCGATCGGCCAGCTCGGACGGGAACGTGATGGTGACGCCGGTATCGGTACGGATGCTGTGGGTCTTGGCCATGCGGTTTGCAGCACCTCGGCGCACGGGTACTTCCTCGGGCAGCTGCTGCTGAATCACCTCGCGCTCATAGCGTTCGCGCAGGTCATCGCGGTCGGCAAAGACGGCGCGGCCCACATCCATGGGCGAGACGGTCTCGTCCATCTCGGCAGCCTTGGCCAGCACGGCCTTCGCGCGCGGCACCTCGAGCGCAGGCGAGAGACCCGCTTCCTCGGCAACCTCCTCCACGATGGTCGAAACGGCTGCGAACACGTCGCGGCCCGACGGGCGCGCATGGCACTTGAGGAAGTCATCCGCGATCACATTGACCTCGCGGCCCGCGATGAGACGGGGCTTATCGGAGAAGTCGATCGCCATGGTCCGCTC
>CAMZCV010000100.1 GCA_947305035.1 uncultured Coriobacteriales bacterium
TCCGCGATACGAACCTGGCTCAGATCGGCCGCCCGTATCCCGGCATGATGGACCTCTATATCGACGAGACCAACCTCTACCACCGCATGGGCCTCTACACCAAGCAGTTCGACTGGGAGAAGATGTGGGCCATCGCGGACGACATCACCGACGAGAGCGTCATCGCCGCGAAGGTCGCCGACATCCACGACACCTTCGAGATCAAGGGCGACTACGACGAGGCGAGCATTCACGAGATGGCGCGCTACGTCGTGGCTTTCGAGCAGTGGGTGAAGGACGAGCAGCTGGGCTTTGTGGCCAGCCACTACGACGGCTTCGCCCAGGGCAAGGCCGGCGTGCTCGACTCCATGCTCATCCCCGCGTTCTCGATGCTCATCAAGCAGGGCATCGCCTGCGCCGTGGAGGGCGACATCAAGGTGGCCATGGGCATGAGCATCATGAAGACCCTCTCCGGTGCCTGCCAGCTCTCCGAGTTCTACACCTTCGACTTCAACGACGACGTGGTGCTCATCGGCCACTCCGGCAGCGGCGACGCGTGCTTCTCCACCGCGCGCAAGGCCTCCATGGAGATCGTGCCCGTGTTCCACGGCAAGGCGGGCGGCGGCTTCCTCACGCGCTTCTATCCCAAGCCCGGCCCCATCACCTACCTCGGCATCACACAGGATGCAGACGGCAACTTCAAGTTCATCGTGAGCGAGGGCATCATCGAGGACGGCCCCACGCTGGGCAACGGCGACACCACCTTCCGCACGCGCTTCTCCATCGGCGCGCGCGAGTGGAACAACCGCTGGTGCGAGTGCGGCCCCACGCACCACTTCGCTGCAGCTCAGGGTTCCTGGACCGACACCATCCTCAAGGTGGCCAAGATCCTCGACGTTCCCGTCGAAGTTGTCTGCCGCTAGAATCCACCTGTCGCCGGAAGGCCAACCATGATCATCACGAACCTTGCTGTAAACCATATCGCCAACCTGCTGGGATACGACCTTGGCGCCAAGCCCACGTTCTCCTGGATCGTCGAGGAGTCCGCCGGAACCCGCGCCGTCGCATCGCGCGTGGTGGTGACCTGCGATGATATGGTCGTAACCGATACCGGCTGGGCCGACCTCGACGCCAAGGCCTGCGCGCTCTTGGCAAGCTCTTCGGATAGCCGCAGCTTCGGTTATCCAACCCTTCCTTCCTGTACGCCCCGTGCCATCCCCCGGCACGGGGCGTCGCATTACATGCGTTACTCCTGCTCGTTGCGGTTGTAGAACCGTGTGAGCTGCTCCTGTGAATGCTCGGCCCGCTTGCGTTCCACGATGCTCTGCCTGTGGTCGAGGATCGCGACCATCTCGTCGGCGATCTCCTCCATGGAGCGCGGCCGCGCGCCGCGCAGGTATCCCGCCATGCGCCGCATGGACCACTCGCCGCCGAGTCCCGCGGCAAGCGCCGCTCCCAGCTCCTCCGGATAGCCCAGCTCCCTCACAGCGGGGAGCAAGTCATCATACGCGTCCATGAGCGTCTCCCATCTCCAAAGCGATCGCTGCATAGTATACCGCCCCCTCAGGACAGGTCCCGAAGGGGCGGTATGGCGCTTGCGTGCCGCTCGGGTTATTTGACAGGGGAGATGGTCACGGTTCCCGTTGCAGGGGCGTCGTTGTCGCCGGAGATGGCGAGCGAATAGCTCCCGGGCGCGATGTCGAAGGTGAAGGCATCGGTGCCGGAGGCATTGCACGTGAAGATGACGTCATCTTGCCCGAGGCTGATCTGCCCTTCCTCGATGGAGTCTCCGCCAACAGCGTACCCGATCGTAACATGCAGCGTACCGGAGGCGAGGTCCGAGCTGACGGTAAGCGACGTGCAACCTTCCGGAACGTCGTAGTTTATGAGCATTGCATCGCGGCCGCGCGCGGTATCTGCGGTTACGGTGTAGGTGCCGTCCTCGCCCAAATCGCCTGCAAGCGTGGTCTTGGAATCGCATGCGGACAGCGCGATGATAAGCGCAAAGACCCCTGCCGCTGCAAGTAGCCCCTTGAAGAACTGTCTTGTATTCATCGCTTCTCTCCTCTCGGCTGACGAACGGCCTGTCTATTTGTCAGCGTGCAGATTGATGTGGGTATGCGGACGGTCCTCGTAGCCATGGTATTCGCCCATATAGACGAAATAGTCTGCCACCTCATCGGCGAGCGACTGGTCGTGTGTGGCAATGATGAGCGTCTTCCCGGCAGCCTTGAGCTGCTTCAGGAAACCCATGAGCCATGTCTGCGTCTTCGCATCGAGTCCTGCGAGCGGCTCGTCGAAGCAGTATGCATCGGGGTTCATACTGAGCACGCAGGCAATGGCAACGCGTTTCTTCTCTCCGCCCGAGAGCGTCCACGGCGCGCGCTCGCGCAGCGCGCGTATGTCGAGTAGCGCGAGCGTATCGTCCACACGTTGCTCCACTTCATCCTCTGACAGGCCCATCTGGCGCGGCCCGAAGGCGATCTCATCGGCCACACTGGGGCAGAAGAGCTGCGCGTCGCTGTCTTGGAAGATGAAGCCCACGCGCGCATGCAGGCGCTTGGCAAACGCCGCATCGCGCATGGTCTGCTCGGTCACTTCCGCACCGTCAAAACGATAGCCGCCCTTCTGCGGGAAGATGAGGCCGCAGAGCGCTCTGAGCAGCGTCGATTTGCCGCTGCCGTTGTCGCCCATGAGCACCACGCACTCGCCCGTGCGGATCTCCAGCGTGATATGGCGGAGCACGGGCGTCTCATCGTAGGCGAAGCAGAAGTCGTCGAGTTCGATGAGGGGGCTCCCACCGTTTCCACGGGGCGCGTGGAGGGATGCTTGCTCGTGGATGTGCGTCATGCTAGATGATGCCTTCCAAGTGCAGGTACAGGACGATGAGCAGGGCGAACGCGGCAATCCAGACCGCATCCGCCGCTTTGGGCGAGAATGCCCGCCCACCATCATACTCCCCATCGAAGCAGCGGCAGCGCATGGCATCGTAGGTATCCTGCGCCGCTCGTGCGGACTTCACGAGGAGCGAGCCTCCCACGCCGCCGAGCGAGGCCTGCTTCGCGCTATCGCGGCCCACGCTGCGCAGAAGGAGCGCGGTGAGGATTTCGAGCGCCGTCTCCCCAAGGCGGACGATGTTTCTGAGCGTAAGATCGAGGGTCATGATCACGATGCTGGGAACATGGAAGGCGCGGAGGCCATATGTGATATCGCCTGCTGGTGTGGTGAGCGCAACCTCCATCACAAGCCCCGTGGAGGCGAGCGCCTTCATACCCATGCGCACCGCCGAGGCGGGCTGGCCGAGCAGGGATGCCGGGAGCATGAGCAGGAAGGCGAGCGCACCCGCGGTTCCCGCCACCGCTGCCGTGCGTGCGAGAGCAGCGCGTGGAAGCAGTGCCGCTCGTATCAGCACGAATGCGAGCAGCACGAGCGTGAACATGAGGTTGGTCGAGAGCGAGTTCAAGATGATTGCCCCCAGCGCGAGTGCGAGCTTCACCGGTGCGGTGGGGGAGAATGGCGACCGGTGCCCGTCATCCAGTCGAAGCTGCCTCAGCACCGCAGCCACCGAGAGCATGCTCTTGGTCGCGAAGGTGCTGCGGTCGTGGAGCGGCTCGTAGACCTGGGGGTCAACAAGCCAGCTGGGAACGGTATCTCGGGGATCGCCATCCACGTTGCGCTAGGCGTCGAAGTCGACCGCGGGTTTCATGGCTCCCGCGGCCAGGCGGAAGATCACAACGAGCAGGGCAACGCCGATAACTGCGGAGACGATATAGCCTACGACTTCGGGAAGGGCTCCGACCGTGTAGTCGGGCATGAACGATGACCACTCCCAGCCGGTGGCGAGGCCTGCGGGCTCGTAGCCCACCATCTCGGCGAGGTCCTCGAGACCCCACTCGCCCCAGGCGTCACCCGTGGCGAGAAGGCCCAGCGGGCAGGCGGCGATGAGCGCCACGACCAAACCGATTGCGGGAGCCGTCTTGCCGCCCTGCTCGACGGTCTCGATGCCGAAGCTGGGGGCTGCAGAGCGCAGGAACGCGAGGATACCCACCGTAAAGCCCGCCTCGGCGAGGCCAGCCACGGTGAGGTGCCCGAGCATCATGGCGGGGATGGAGACCGTGAGGGGATAGGGGCAATAGAGCGCAGCGCCAGAGGCGTCGGTGAACAGCAGCGGCTGGATGCCGAACTCGATGGCGGCGAGCAATGCGGCAGCATTGAGGCCCAGATACGAGCCCACGCCTGCGCCGATGAGCTCGCCCTTGCGGCTCTCGGCGCGCGTGGAGATGGCGCGGTAGATGGCATAGCCCACCATGGGGCAGATGAACGCCATGTTGAAGCAGTTGGCGCCGAAGGCCAGAACGCCGCCGTCTCCGAAGAAGACTGCCTGGATGGCGAGGGCGATCGAGACCGCGAGCACCGCCGCCCAGGGTCCGAAGAGGATGGCGATAAGCGTTGCGCAGACGGCATGGCCCGTGGTGCCGCCGGGAAGGGGTATATTGAACATCATGGAGAGGAAGCAGAACGCTGCTGCGATTCCCACGAGCGGCATCTTCTCCCGCGGAACGGTCTCACGAACCTTCTTGACGGCATGGGCCCAGATGGGGACCATGGCGACGTCGAACACGGCGCAGGTGGAGGGGCTGAGGTAGTTCTCGGGAATGTGCATGGTGGCTCCAATCGCAGCTCTGATTCCTCGCAAACGATAATACTCTTTTGTGATTCGTGTTACTACTGCGAACGCATGAGATGAACGGAGTGGAAACATGGCGAGCGATCTGGTGAGGTTCTCGGTGGCGATGCCCGAGGCGATGCTCGAGCAGTTCGACGAGCTCTCTGCACGGCGCGGCATCACCGCAAACCGTTCTGAGGCGGTGCGCGACCTTATCCGCGAGCGTTTGGTGGAGGAGGACCTCGAGTCTCCCGATGCCGAGGTCGTGGGTTCCATCACCATGGTCTACAACCATCATCAAGCTGGTCTTTCGCAGCTTCTCGACGAGATCCAGCACGATCACCTCGATGTGGTCATCTCCAAGATGCATGTGCACCTCGACCATGGCAACTGCCTTGAGACGCTCGCGGTGAGGGGATCGAGCGCAGAGGTCCACGATCTTGCAGACCATCTGCTGGGAACGAAAGGCGTGCGCCATGGCAAGCTCGTCTGCGTAGCCACGGAGTCTTCGATGGCGGCGGATGAGCACCACCATCATGGCCACCACCATGACCATGA
>CAMZCV010000101.1 GCA_947305035.1 uncultured Coriobacteriales bacterium
TCGCTGAAGCAGTGGGACGGCCCCGGCATCGGATCGACCACGCCGTTCTTGCGGTCGAGCTCGGCGAGCGCCATCTGCACGTCGGGGCTCGAGAGCTTCTCGAGCGCAGCGCGCGTCACGGTGTCGGGGCGGCAGGGGCAGCCCAGCTCCTCACTCTTCTTAACGGCGGCCTCGCTGGCGATCATGTCGTTGAGCGCCACGCGCACGACCTTGCCGTTCTCCAGGCGCAGCGCGATCTGCTCCTTGGGCGTGTCGTACTCGACGATCTTGCCCATGCCCAGCGGCGTGTCGATGACGGCGTTGCGCTTGGGAGCGCGGCTCTTGAAGTCGCGGTAGGCCTCGAACTCGTAGCGCAGGCAGCACATGAGGCGGCCGCACGCGCCGGAGATCTTGGTGGAGTTGAGCGGAAGGTCCTGCTCTTTGGCCATGCGGATGGAGACCGGATCGAAGGCCAGTCCGAAGCGCGCGCAGCACAGCTCCTGGCCGCAGTGGCCGTAGCCGCCGATGAAGGCCGACTCCTCGCGCACGCCGATCTGGCGCATGTCGATGCGAACGTGCAGCTCATGGGAGAGGTCGCGCACGAGCTGGCGGAAGTCCACGCGGTCCTCGGCCGCGAAGTAGCACACCGCCTTGTCGCCGTCGAAGAGGTACTCCACCCCCACGGGCTTCATGTCGAGGCCGCACGCCTCGATGCAGCGGCGGAACGTGGGCATGGCCTCCTCACCCTTGGCGGCGAGCTCCTCGGCCAGGGCCAGGTCCTCATCGGTGGCCACGCGCAGCACGGGCTTGAGCGTGGCTCCGTTTGTCATCTGCGCGAAGTCCTTGTCGGACACCTCGCGGGAGTCGCCCGTGGCGAGGCCCATCTCGGTGCCGCGCTCGGTGGAGCAGATGACGTGGTCGCCCTCGGCCGCCTCGGTCTGCATGGGGTCGAACCACAGGTCGCGCGATGCGTAGGCAAAGCGCACGGGAATTATCGTGGGCATGCAAGTGCCTCCTTTATAGAGAGCAGCCAGTCCTCGAGGACCAACTGCGGTGATACGTTTGCATCGAGCTTGCGCGCGGCGTCGTTGCACGCGCCCAATGCGATGAGGACGTTCTCGGTGCAGGTGCGGGCGGCAAGGCGCGCCACTGCGTCGGACATGTCCTCGTTGACGACACGCTCGTCGATGCCGTCGCAGCAGATCAGGGCATCGCGGAGCACGGCCTCGCCCGCAGCCAGGATCTCCGACATGCCCGCGCGCTCGCGGGCCGTGAGGGCGCGCTTGTTGGCGTCCTCCATGCTGCGCATGGCGCTGGCGGAGAGGAACTCGCCGGCTCGCTCGGCCTCGGCCTTCTGGGCCTCGCGCACGTCCTCCAGCGGGATGCGCGCGGCCTCCGCCAGGTCCTTCGCGGCGAGCAGGACATCCCAGGAATCGTAGTCGAAGATGCCCGTGAGGATGCTCACCGTCTTGCGGCGCACGTCGCGGCGCGACGCGGAGTTGAGGAACCCGATGGCCTCGCGCGGGGTGCGTGCGATGGCGAGGGCAAGACGGGCCTGCCAAGACTCGGCGCCGGTGGCCTGGATCACGGCGCGCTCGCTCACCTCGGGCGGCAGCGCGCGGAACGGAACCACCTGGCAGCGCGACACGATGGTGGGGAGCACCGCGTCGGTGGACGGCGCGATGAGGATGAACACCACGCCCGCCGGAGGCTCCTCGATGGTCTTGAGCAGCGCGTTCGCAGATGAATCGCGCAGCGTGTCGGCGCGGTCGAGCACATACACCTTGGACGCGGCGCGGATGGGTGCGCGCAGCGTGTCGTCGATAAGGTCGCGCACCTGCTCCACGCGATAGCCCGAGACGCCCGTAGGCTCGAGGAAATGCACGTCGGCGTGGGTGCGGCGGGCAACCCTGCGGCACTCGTCGCAGGTTCCGCAGCCGCCGTTCGGGCACACGATGCCCTGCGCGAGCGCGGTGGCAGCCTCCTGCATGCCGCTGCCCGGCGCCCCCGTGAAGAGGTAGGCGTGTGCGACGCCGTTCGCGAGCGCGGAGGCCAGGAAGGCCTGCACGCGCGGCTGGTCGGCGAGCACACCGAGGGCTGTAGGCATGGGCTGGGGCATCAGGCAAGCTCCTCCGAAAGCTCGGGGATCAGGTCCTTGAGCTCCTCGCGCATGCGCGCGTACACCTCGATCTTCTCGCCGTGGCTGTTCACCACGCGCACGCGCTGCGGCTCCTCCGCGGCGATGCGCAGGAAACCCTCGCGCACGCGCGCCTGGAACGACTCGCCGGAGAGCTCCATGCGGTCGGTTCCGTGACGGGTTGCGCGCTCGAAGCTCTCGTCGATCTCGAGGTCGAACACGATGGTGCGGTCGGGCGTGAGCCCGCAGCTGCCGATGGCGTTGGCCGTGCGGACCAGCTCCTCGTCGAGCCCGCGGCCCACGGCCTGGTAGGCGAAGGTGGAATCGCAGTAACGGTCGCACACAACCACGGCGCCGCGCTCGAGCGCGGGAATGATGAGCTCGCGGGTGAGCTGGGCGCGTGCGGCCTCGAAGAGCATCAGCTCGCACTCGCTCGACATGTTCTCAACCTCGGGATCGAGCAGGATCTCGCGGATGCGCTCGGAGATGGCGGTGCTGCCCGGATCGCGCAGCAGCACGACCTCGCGGCCCTTTGCCGTGAGCTCCTCGCCCAGCATGCGGCCCTTGGTGGACTTTCCGCTGCCATCCACACCCTCAAGCGTGATGAAGACGCCCTGCTCTGCCTGGTTGGTGCTCATCGTGCATCACCCGGTTCCGTGTAGTAGTCGGTCAGTGTGCGAATCATGGCGCAGACGGAGCGGTTGAGCTCCACCGAGAAGTCGTCGCTCCATTTGCGCTTCGCGAACGCCTCGAGGTTCCTGTCGCGTCCGGGCACGCCGATCTTGGCGCCCATCATCTTTGAGAGGCGGTCGCCCGAGATATGCAGGTAGCTGTTCTCGCCCACCATATCTTCGTAGGCGAAGCGCGGCGGCTTGGTCCGCTCCAGCTGCTGCTGCGTGGGATGGCCGAAGACGGTCATCACCGCGGGGAACACGTAGGGCGGGAGGTCGAGCATGCGCACGAGCTCCTCGTAGTTCTCCATGATGTCGCCGATATAGCACGAGCCGATGCCCAGACTCTCCGCGGCAACCACGGCGTTCTGCGCCGCGATGGCGGTATCCACCACGGCGAGCGCCATGTCGCCGGGACCTGGCGTGCGCACGTCGAGGCCCTCGGCGAGGAAGGCATCGTACCAGCGCGAGAGATCGGCCACGTAGATGATCACGAGCTTGGCGCGCGCGATGAAGGGCTGGTTGTCGCACACCACCGCGAGACGCTCCTTGAGCGCCTGGTCGCGCACCACGATGAGCGAGTAGAGCTGCTGGTTGCCGGCAGTGGGGGCCTCGAACGCAGCCTGGATGATGGCGCGCTCGTCGTCCGCCGAGATGGGCTCATCTGTGTATGCGCGCACGGACCTGCGGTCGCGGAGCTCGTCGATGGTAGCCATGCCGTCTCCTAGCTCGTCTTCTTGCGGGACGTGCCCTTGGAGCTGCGGCCGCGGCCCTTGCGCGCACCGCCCTTGGACTTCTCCTTGGAGGGGCAGTCCATGTTGACGCAGAACTTCCACGGGCCGCGCGCGGTGACGGTCTGGACCAGCGGAGCACCGCACTCGGGGCAGGTCTCGCCCGTGGCGGAGAGCTTGCCGCGCGAGGGCAGCGGATAGCTCACGCCGCAGATGTCGTAGTTGGTGCAGCGGATGAAGCGCTTGCCGCTCTTCTCGCTCTTGTGGGCGATGAGCTGGCCGATGCGGCCCTGGCTGGCGCAGAGGCTGCACTCCCCCACCTTGATGTCGGGCTCCTGGTTGGTGGGGCAGCCGGGGTTCACGCAGGTCTCGTAGGCCTTTCCGCGGAACGGCTGCACCTTCACGCGCGGGGCGCCGCACTCGGGGCACACGCCGCCCGGGCCCTCGATGGGTTCGAGCTTGCCCTGCGGCACGGGATAGGTGACCTCGCACTCGGGCCAGCCCATGCAGCCGATGAAGCTGCCGCGGGTCTTGGAGGAGTTCTTCACCACGAGGTCCTTGCCGCACACCGGGCAGATGCCCACCTTGGCGTCGGCGGTGACGGCGTCGGCGATGGCGTTGCCCAGGTCTTCCTTATGGTCGATGAGGGCGTCCATGATGCCGGCGAGCAGTGCGCGCGAGTGGTCGACGACGGCCGTCTGGGTGTCGTCGCCCTCGGCAACCCTGTTCATATCGGCCTCGAGCTCGGCCGTCATGTCGGGCGAGGTGATGCGCGGCGCGAACGACGTGAGGGCGTCGATCACGGCCATGCCCAGCTGGCTGGGCTCGATGGGGTCGGTCTATAGGTACTTCACGGCGTAAAGGCGCTCGATGATCGAGGCATGCGTGGACTTGGTGCCCAGGCCCAGGCGCTCCATCTCCTGGATGAGGTGGCCCTGGCTGTAGCGCGCGGGCGGCTCGGTCTGCTTGGCCTCGAGCTTCATGTCGCGCACGGCCACCACGTCGCCCTCGGCGAGCGCGGGGAGCTGCTCGTCCTTGCGCATGCCATAGGGGTAGATCTCGCGGAAGCCGGGCTTCACCACAACGTTGCCGTTGGCCACGAAGGGCTCGCCGTTGACGTCGAGCATGACCTTGGTGCCCTCGATCTCAGCCGCGTCCATGAGCGTGGCCAGGAAGCGGCGGGCGATGAGGTTGTAGAGCTTCCACTCCGCGGGCTGCAGCTTGTCGGGATCGGCCGCCGCCGTGGGGTAGATGGGCGGGTGGTCGGTGGTCTGCTGCTTGCCGCGCGTGGGGTGGAGCTTCGCCTGCGAGAGGATCTTCTTGCAGGCAGGTGCGTACTGCGGCACTGCGGAGAGGGTCTTCACGCAGTCGCGCAGGTTGAGCGAGCTGGGATACACCGTGTTGTCCACGCGCGGGTAGGAGATGAGGCCCGCCATGTAGAGGCTCTCGGCCAAGCGCATGGCGCGCGCGGGGGCGATGCCCTCTGCTGCAGCGGCAGCCTGCATCGACGTGGTGTTGAACGGCGCGGGGGCGGGCTGCTTGCGGCTCTTGCGCTCCACGCCCGTCACGGTGCCGGAGGTTGCGTGCTCCACGCGGGCGAACACGCTGTTAGCCTGCGCCTCGTCCTTGAAACGGGCGGTAGCGTGGCCGATGCGGAAGGTGTCGGCGTCCTTGTCGGCC
>CAMZCV010000102.1 GCA_947305035.1 uncultured Coriobacteriales bacterium
ATGAGCAGCGCCGTTGGCAGGGCGGCGACAACTGCAACATCGCCATCGGCCAGGGCGACATGCTCGTCACCTGCCTCCAGATGGTCGACGCTTACTGCGGCATCGCCAACGATGGCTTCATCATGAGGCCCCACGTCCTCAAGAGCGTGAGATCCGCAACGGGGGAGGGCACCGTCATCGATTACAAGCCCGAGATCCTCTACGAGTGCCCCGAACCCAAGAAGAGCCTCGATCTGGTCAAGGCTGGCCTTTTGGGCATGGTCTACGAGGAATCCTGGGAATATGCCCAGCATTGGACCAATATGTCCGTCAAGGTTATGGGCAAGACCGGTTCCGGCGAGACGATCAACGACCATCCCGTTGGTTGGTTCATCGGCATCGTCCCCGCCGATAATCCCAAGTATGTGGTTGGCGCCAACATCGATGAGGTGCTCGAGGGTGCCCAGTCGGGCATGTACGTTGTCCGAGACATCATGGGCGCCATCTATAATGAGCCCGACACCCTGTTCTCCTATAACGTCGAGGAGTCGGAACGTGGCAACGGAACGTACATCTGGTAGGACCCGCTGAGATGCCCGCCACTGCCAAACATATGACGAAGACGCCCGCGCTGGGCGAGCACCTGAACAGGGGCGGAGGCTTCATCTCGGACCTCTACCTGCAGCAGCTCGTCCCGTCGCTCCTGCTCATCATCTACGGTGCAGTGGTCATCTGGTCCGCATCGCTCACCAACCCCGACGCGGTATTCTCCCGTCACATCCTCGGAATCGTGCTGGGTATCATCGCCGCTGCGTTCATCTGGCGTTTCGATATCCGCGCGCTGCAGAACATGCCCATCATCCTCCTCGCGCTCGACGCGCTGCTGCTCATCTCGCCGCGCATCCCCGGCCTCTCCTGGTCTGCCATGGACATGACCGGATGGATCAGGATTCCCTTCATCCATCTCACCGCTCAGCCCTCCGAGCCCGCTAAGCTCGTCACGATCTTCCTCATGGCCTCTCTGTGCGCGCAGTACAACGGCAAGGTTGAGAACCTGAGGGACTACGTGCGCCTTTGCGCAATGCTCTGCATTCCCTTCGCGCTCATTCTCGTCCAGCCGGACCTCGGTACCGGTCTCATCATCCTCGTCACCGGCGCGATCATCATCATCTGCTCCGGTCCGAAGCCCCTGTGGGTTCTCATAACGATTGCCCTCATCGTCGTTGGAGCTGCGTTCATCATCATCGAATCCCAGATCGAGGGAATCCCGCATATCCTCAAGACCTATCAGCTCAACCGCCTCATCGTGTTCGTTGACCCGTCGGTCGACCCGTATGGAAGCGCCTACAACCTGCAGCAGGCTAAGATCGCCGTAGGTTCCGGGGGCTTCTTGGGCAAGGGGCTCGGCAACGCAACCCAGGCTGCCAGCGGCTTCCTTCCCGAATCGCACACCGACTTCGTGTTCGCCCTGCTCGCCGAGGAGTTCGGATTCGTTGGCTCGATGGTGCTGCTGGGCCTCTTCGCGTGGATGATCCTGTCCACCGTGCTGCTCGCCATGCGCATCGAGGCGCCGTTTCCCAAGCTCGTGCTCGTGGGATGCGCGGCCATGTGGTCGTTCCAGGTGCTCGAGAATGTGGGCATGTGCATCGGCATCATGCCCATCACGGGTATCCCGCTTCCCTATATCAGCTTCGGCTCCTCATCCATGATCACGCAGATCATGGCCATAGGTATGGTTCAATCGGTTTGGTTCCACAGGCAGAAGTCCGGTTAGGATTCGCATTGCAGGAGGATCGGAATGGCTTCGAAGATTCCCTACAACAAGGTGTTCGACGTGTTCAAGGCCGGACGCGAGTCGGGCAAGAGTGCCGAGGAGACCGTCTCCGTGCTCATCCTGCTTGGCGATGACGCCGACCAGGACCATATCGCTTCGCTCTGTGACGGCTTCCTCGCGGAGAAGGTCGGCGGACTCGTGAGCGTACGTCCGCTTTCCGACCCCACCGCTCCCGATGCGCCGTATGACATCGCCGTTCTCGTTCCGGGAAGCGATGATGAGGATCTCAAGCGAGCGGTTGCGCAGCTTGCCAGCCGCGGAACTCCCTGCGCCATCATCGTCCGCTCGTCTGTGGATTCCTATGATTTCTCGTATCTCGGCTATCAGGACTTCGAGCCGGCGACCATCGCCGCCACCGACGGCGAGGTGCTGCTCGAGCGTCTTGCGCAGTGGATCATCGGGGCAACCGATAAGCACCGCGCCTTCGCCGCGAACTTCTCGTTCATCAGGCCCGTCGAGGTGCGTTCCCTTATCACCTCATGCGCTATCCAGAACGCCACTGTTGGAGCGATCAACCTCATCCCGGGCTCCGACCTCCCCATCATGACGACGAACCAGGCAAAGCTTGCGCTCGATATCGCTGCCGCCTATGGCAAGGGTCTCACTGCCTCACGCCTCCCCGAGATGGCCGGCGTCGTGGGCGCGGGCTTCGCCTACCGCGCACTTGCCCGCACGCTCCTGGGACTTATCCCCGGTGTGGGCTGGGCTCTTCGCGCCGGTCTCGGCTATGCGGGAACGGTTGCCACGGGCAACGCCATCAAGGCGCGCTTCGAGGCATCGAGGCATTCCTCCGAGTCCACGGACACCGCACTTGCCGTACGCACCGAATCCATCGAGAAACGCTAGAACATGCGAGCAGCACGAGAAGATCTCTTCCACCTCATCGAGCCGCTTCTACCCCTCGTGGAGAAGCCGGCACGCTATCTCGACCATGAATGGGGCATCTGCGAGGACCAGAACGGCCCGTTCCACGTATGCATGGTCTACGCTGACGTGTACGAGATAGGCCAGCCCAACCTCGGTGTCGCCATCCTCTATAACGAGCTCAACAGCTGCGAGGGCATTTCGTGCGAGCGCGCTTATCTGCCTTGGACCGACATGATCTCGCTCATGCGCGAGCGGTCGATCCCCTTGCTCTCGTTGGAATCCGCTTCGCCGCTCGCGTCGTTCGATGTCATCGGCTTCACGCTTGCCCACGAGCTCATCATGACCAACGTCCTCGAGGTCCTGAGCCTTGCAAGCATCCCCCAGCGGGCTTCCGAGCGCTCCGAGGACGACCCCATCATCATTGCTGGTGGTCCGTCCGCCTACAACGCGGAACCCATGGCCGCCGTGTTCGACGCTGTGCTTCTCGGCGATGGCGAGACGAGCATCAAGGACGTGTGCAAGCGCATCCGCGATCTGAGGGCAGAGGGCTCATCCCGTTCCGAGATCTTGCGCTCTCTCGCGCAGATCCAGTGCGTCTACGTTCCCTCGCTCTACAAGGTGGTCGTCGATGGCACGTCGACGCGTTGGGGCTATGCCGTTCCCATCGAGGAGGGCGTCGCCCCGGAGATCGTCTACAAGCGCTGCGAGCCCGATTTCGCAGCTACTGAACCCATTGCGCAGAAGATCGTTCCGTACCTCGAGACCGTGCAGGACCGCCTCTCCATCGAGGTGCTGCGCGGCTGTGCCCGCGGATGCCGCTTCTGCCAGGCGGGCATGACCTACAGGCCCGTACGCGAACGCCCGCTCGAGCAGCTCGTCGACGCAACTTCGAAAGCCCTTGCAACCTGCGGTTACGACGAGGTGTCCCTCTCCTCGCTCTCAACAACCGACCACTCGCAGTGCCGCGAGCTCCTCATCGAGCTCGGCAAGGTGGTCGATGACAAGGGTATACGCGTGTCGTTGCCCTCTCAGCGCCTCGATTCCTTCGGCGTCGATATGGCTGCTGCCGTGGCAGGAGATCGCAAGAGCTCGCTCACCTTCGCTCCCGAGGCGGGAACGCAGCGTCTCCGCGACGTCATCAACAAGAACGTTACCGAGCAGGATCTCGAGAACGCCGCGCGCAACGCATTCATGAACGGTTGGCGCAAGGTCAAGCTCTATTACATGATGGGCCTCCCCACGGAGACCGACGACGACATCCGCGCCATCGCAGACACTGCCGCGCGCGTGCTCGAAATAGGACGCGAGGTGGTGGGGAAGGGACGCAAGAGCGGCATCTCGGTATCGGTCTCGGTGGCGGTGCTCGTCCCCAAGGCGTTCACGCCGTTCCAATGGTGCGGGCAGCTTCCCGTCGAAGAGGTCAGGCGCCGCCAAGCCCTCCTGCTGGCATCCACGCCGCGCGACCGTGACATCCGCGTCTCCTATCACGACGCCCGCACATCGCTCGTCGAGGGCGCTCTCTCCAAGATGGGACGTGAAGGCTTCGAGCTAATCTATGAGGCTTGGCGCCGTGGGTGCCGTTTCGATGCGTGGACGTCTGAATTCTCATTCCAAACCTGGGTTGATGCCGCGCACGCTCTGGGCCTCGACCTTGAGGATATCGCGTGCGAGCAGTATGCGGTCGATGCGCACCTCCCGTGGGACCATACATCTCCCGCCATCTCCAAGGGTTTCCTGCAGCGTGAATGGCGTCGCGCCCAGATGGGCGTCACCACGGATGATTGCACGTTCACGTCCTGTGCCGGCTGCGGCGTATGCCCCACGCTCGGCGTCTCCAATGTCATCCAGGGGGTGAGGTCGTGAACCCAAGCCTCCATCGGCTGCGCTTCGTCTATCCCAAGAGCGACCGTCTGGCGTTTCTCGGGCACCTCGAGGTCATCGCCACCATCGAGCGTTCCATCAGGCGAGCAGGCCTTCCCTTCGCCGTCTCACATGGATTCGCCCGTCGCATGAAAGTGCAGTTCTCATCGGCCCTTCCGGTTGGAGTCTCGTCGCGTGCGGAGTACTTCGACCTGTTCCTCACCGAGCATCTCGATTCTTCCAATGTGCTGGATCAACTCGCCTCATACTCTCCAACTGCGCTTTGCCCGGACGAGGCCCACTACACCGACCAAGAGCTTCCCGCGCTCGAGGCGTGGCTCACCCGTTCGTCGTGGATGCTCGATTTGGGAGCAGAAGCTACAGCCTCTGCACTTGAAGAGGGAATATCGCGACTGCGCGAGAAGGGTTCGTTCACCTATATGAGGGGAACCAAGCCCAAGACCGTCGATGTGGGGGAGAGCTACGTATCGCATCAGCTGATCGAATCGGAGGGGAAGCTCCTGCTCGCCCTCGAAACTGCCACCCATGCCTCGGGATCCATGCGCCCGGAGGCGTTCGTGCGCGCCTGCTTCGAGCTTTCAGATGCCCCCGAAGCGCTTCCCGAGT
>CAMZCV010000103.1 GCA_947305035.1 uncultured Coriobacteriales bacterium
CACCGCGTCCGAAACGGCCGAGTCCTATGAGCAAAAACGATTTCATGGTCTCTCCTTATCCAACGGCGATTTCCTCGTGCGGCAGGCGCGAACGGCTCCTGCCCACATCCTTGGTGGCCGCATAGACCACCGTGAGGCCGCCCACGCGGCCAAGGAACATGAAGAGCATAAGAATGATACGCGACAATTCGCAGAGGGACGGTGTGATGCCGCGCGTAAGGCCGACGGTGCCCAGGGCCGAGGCGCATTCGAACAGGCACGACAGATAGGGGATGCCCTCGATGTGGCAGAGGGCGGCGCCACCGAGAAGCGCGAGCCCCACGTACATCATGAAGATGGCGGATGCCTGCTTGACGATGTCGTCCACGATTCTCCTGCCGTAGAGGTGCGTTTCCTCGCGGCGGAAGCAAACCGCCGCGAAGTTGGCGAGGAGCACGGTGAACGTGGTGGTCTTGATACCGCCTGCCGTGGAGCCGGGGGATCCGCCGATGAGCATGAGGATGATGGTGAAAGCTTGGCTCGGCTCGGTCAGCGTGGAGAGGTCCTCCACGTTGAAGCCCGCGGTCCTTGTTGTGACGGAATGGAACAGCGAGGCGAGGGTGCGCTCCGACGCGGGCAGGGTTTCATATTCGAACACGAAGAAATACAGAGCGGGGATGACGATCAGCATCGCGGTGGTGGAGAGGATGACCTTGCTCTGCATGGAGTAGCGCTTGAAGCGCCCCCTGTTCGTCACGATGTCATCCCACGTGAAGAATCCGATGCCGCCGAGCACGATGAGGAGGGAGATGGCGATGACGATGGAGGGGTTGTCGGCGAAGGATGTGAGCGAGACGTAGGGGCTTTCAGGGGTTCCCAGAATGTCGAATCCGGCGTTGCAGAATGCGGAGATGGACAGGAACACGGCGAGCCACACGCCTCGGATGCCGTACTCCCCGCAGAGCGTGGGCATCATGGCGACGGCTCCTACGAGCTCGGTGATGAGGGTCACCTTGATGATGAACTTCACCATGCGCACCATGCCCTCCACCTTGGGGGCTGCGAACGTCGACTGCAGCATGCTCCGCTCGCCGAGGGAGATTCTCTTGCCGGAGATAAGCGCGAACGAGGCCGAGGCGAGGACCACGCCGAGTCCACCCAGCTGGATCATGGTGAGGATCACGATCTGCCCGAATGCCGTCCATCCGGATGCGGTGTCCCTGACGACGAGCCCCGTCACGCAGGTGGCCGAGGTGGCGGTGAAGATGGCGTCGGAGAACGATGCCGCTTCGCCGGAGCGAGAGGAGATGGGGAGCATGAGCAGCGTCGTGCCGAAAAAGATGATAATGGCAAAACCCAGGATTACGATCCTGAACGAAGAGAGCTTTTTGCGCGTGATGAAGGATGCCACCGCAAGCCCTTTCTCCGAAACCACCCAACTCGAAAGCATGCGACATTTCGAACGTGCATAGGATAGTGCATTTATTGACAGAGGGTAACTGGGAACAAGGAAACGCAACGTGTTTTCCAAAGCAGGGTGCGTCGGAATAATCTCATGCTATTAAGTTGTTTATTTGATTCAAAGCGGACAGCTATTCGGCTGAACGGCTCGAATGCTCGGAAAAGGGAGGATGGCGCGCCGCATTATGCGTACAGGCTCGTGGATGCTTGAATGGTGCAGGCAAGGGCTGTGCACGTAAATCACATGAAATCACGTTGTGTGCAAGAATAGGGATGGCTGGTGGGCGTTGCTTGCAGAGTTCGCGCTTCGAGGTGGTTCCCGTGCTTCCGAAAATCAATTCAAACGGGTTTGGCGGCAAGGTCATTGCGGTTGGCATCTTGGTGGGAGCCGTTATCCCCCTCATCCTGTGGGTTGCCATGCATCGGATCATCTGGCCTCTCGTGATCGTCGGAGCTGCCATCATCGTCGTCTTCTGCGCGCTGCTCGCCATCGAGATGCGTCAGGACGCCAATTCCGCGCCATTCCTGAGGAAGTCGCTCGGGGATACGGTGCCCTACGACCCCGAGACGCAGTACCCCGTCATCCGTGCTTCAATCTGCACGGGGGAGCGTGTCGCCGGGTTCAAGAACAAGGTGGATGGCCGCTTCACCGAGGTGATGCTGCTCCGCTCCATGGAGGACGAGCAGACGTTCAAAGACGCCTACGGAATCAAAGAACTGAAGACGGAGTACTGAAGGCGTTAGATACTGCCCGCTCTACCACTCGTCGTCATCGCCGCCAGCGTCGGGGTGGTCAAGCTTTTCGAGGCGCTTCTCGGCGTCCTTGTGCTCATCGTCCCATGCCGACCGCTTTTTGAGGACCTTCTTCAACTATGCCAAGGTGAAGTTCGTCGGTGGTGAGCCGCAGCCTGCCAAGTTCTACCTCAGGCTCAGCGCGGGGGAGCTGGTGTAGGAAGCTGCAAGCGGAGATGGACAGTTTCCAGGGCTTCCCGAGTCTCTGTCGCATCCATGCGTCATGCCCTTGGCGCAGTTCACTCCTGCCGGAGCCACCGTTCCGGATAGCACGTCTCCACGGCGTCGCAGACAAGGCCTGCCAGATCATCATCCGTTCCGAACAGGGATACGTATCCCTCGAGGTTCTTGGCCTTCTCCCTCAGCATGCCCCTCCTGTCGAGGACGAACATGTGGCACTTGCGCTTCCCGTTCTTGGCGTCCTGGATCATGTTCGCGCCGGATGAGTTCCCGTCGAGGGCGACGAGGACCGAGGGTCTGCGCTTGAAGACCTCGTAGGCGACGCTCTTGTAGATGCCCATGGGACTGGGCTCGATGGAAACACGAATGCGGACTCCGGCCCGCATCAGGGCCTCCGACTCCTTTGCGCCAATCCGAGCAGGCACGAAGGCGTAAAGGTCGAACTTCCCCCGGTTCTGCTTGGCAAGGTACTGCTCGTAGCCCGATAGGCTGTGGCCGATGACCAGGAACATCTTGCTGGGATCGCCCTTGTCGAGTATATCGTCCAGCAAGGCGCAGACGTCGCGGTGACGCCTGGTTACGTGGCGGTCGTTGTTGAAGGATCCTCCCACGAGGATCACCGGCACGCGGTCGTTCGGCAGCTCCTCGATCCTGTCGGAGAAGACCGCAGCGCTGTCCTTGGTGTCCGAGAGGTCCAGCAGGGCCTCCTCCGCGGGCCGCTGCTCGCTCATCCGCGCGGCGTAGAAGGCGTTGACGTCTGCTGCACCTGCCTCTTCGACGAAGGCGTGCATCTTCTCCTCGAGGGCTGCAAGGCCCCTGCTTCGAACCGCGTCCTCCGCGCGGTGCATGGCGATTAGCTCCTCCTTCGAGAGGTTGAGCGCCTTCTCGAGCGCGAGCTGCTCGTCGATCGAGTCCGTCCCGTATATGGCACCGCCATCCGTACCCTGCACGCAGGGCACGCCCGCCGCCAGATACTGGCGCAGGGGGTGGCGCTCCAGCTGGCTCAGGTTGTTCAGCCGGACGTTCGAGGTGATTTGGAACTCCAAGACGGCACCGCTGTCCCTCAGGTCCTCCAGCAGCTGCCGTCCCTTGGCCGAGGAGAGGTTCCTGGTGTAGAGCCCGTGGCCGATTCGGATGAGGGGCATGGGCTGGCCGGGTGCCAAGCCCTCGCGGATGCATTTGATCGCGTTCGCCACGTTGTCGCGAAGGCCATCATTCTCCCCGGCGTGGACGCGGATCGTGAAGGAGGGGTGGTCTGCGGCGATCTGGTCGAGCTCTGCCAGCAGTGGCGCCAGGTCCCGTATATCGTTGATCTCCTCTCCGACGATGTCGCTGCCCGCCACGTACGGGTCTCCCGCTATCGCGTGTATCGCCTGGAGGCTCCTGCGCATCGAATCGTCGTAAGCGATCCTGTCGCGCACGATCGTGAGCGGAGTGCGCCGGATCGCCGCCATGAACCGCAGCGTAACCCCGGTTTCCTTTCTGATCGCCGGCATCACCGCATGGACTTCGGCGAGCATGTGCGGTGCATTCTCGGGCTTTGCCAGGGTGGTGTCGGAAATCTCCGCATAATCGATGCCGCACCTTGCGTAGCTCCGCGCGATCCACAGCAGCTTATCTTGGAAAACGCTGTTGGTGGAGAACGCAGGGTTTTCCCTGTCCCTTTCCATCGCGGCCAGTGCCTGAACCACCTCGTGATCGGGGATGCGCTCGATGCCGTCGATTGGAATCGGGTCGTCGGTGGGCACGCCCTTGCAGAAGACGTAGCGGTACAGGTAGACCTTCTCGAGGTTGGTGAAGACGGCCTGCCCGTCCTTCATGATGGCCAGCGACGCCCTGATCCTAGGGATGTTCCACGCCGCGTCGTCCAGGTTTTCGAGGATGAGGGAGGCGAAGTTGAGGTATGTCCCGTCGTCGATCCTGCGCTCGAGGAACTTGCCCTTGAGCGGAGAGTCGCGAAGCTGCATCGCCGTCTGAGCCCGCCGTGCCGCGAGGAGCTCCTCCTGCGCAGGAGACAGCCTCAGCCCCAGCTTGCGGATGTAGTAGAGCGGGTAGCGGATCTGATGGTGGATGCCGAGTGCGATGAGGATGTCCGGATCGAGGTTGGCGTTCATGTGGGTGTGCAGGTCGGTGCGGAACTTGCACTCGCGCAGGATATAGGTCTTCACGACGGTCTTGCGGAAGTCCTGCCGGTAGTCCTTGGTCTGGCTCATCAGGGTCTTCGCGATGGCGGGGATGGATGCCTTCCGCTCGATCCTGCCGTCCGGATAGATGTTGGCGACCTTCGTATCGAGCAGGCGGAACACGTAGATCATGCGGTTGCTGCCGTCGATGTAGCAGGGCAGCGTGCCCCGGATTACCTTGAGGCCGTTCTCGTCCGTCTGAAGCTCGAGGTTGCACAGCGCTGCAAGGTTGGTGATGAGGTTGCCCGTCCCGTGGTTGGGCGTTCTGAGCACGTAGTGCAGCTCGTCTTGATCGCGAAACAGATCGACGACGAGGTCCTTCTCCTTGTCGAGGAAGAACCGTCCGAATGTCTCCATGCGCCCGCCCTTCAAGCCGACAGGGGTGACGGCTCTGCGTCCCCGCCTTTGCGTAACGATAGCACCAGTGACGGGGAGCTGGCACGTGGTTGGCCGAGAGGGGAGACGCGCCTCCCGACCCAAGAACCTGATCTGGGTAATGCTGAATACCCGTAGAAGAAATGCAGCTGCAGGTAGAGTGGCTGTT
>CAMZCV010000104.1 GCA_947305035.1 uncultured Coriobacteriales bacterium
GATAATCGCGATGCAGCACGGCTACACCCCCTGCGGAGGAACGATGCCCAGATGGTTGAAGGCGTTGAGCGTGGCCATGCGGCCCTGGGGCGTGCGCACCATAAGGCCGCGCTGCATGAGGTAGGGCTCATAGACGTCCTCGAGCGTGGAGGGATCCTCCGAGACGGCGCTCGCTATGGTGGAGAGGCCCACGGGGCGGCCGCGGAACGTCTCGCAGAGCGCATGGAGGATCTTGAGGTCCATGGTGTCGAGGCCCAGCTCGTCGATCTCGAAGAACTTGAGCGCCGTTGCCGCGAGGGAGGCATCGATAGTGCCGTCGCCACGCACCTGCGCGTAGTCGCGCACGCGTTTGAGCAGACGGTTTGCAAGGCGCGGCGTACCGCGGCTACGCGAGGCGATCTCGATGGCCCCCTCGTGGTTGATGGAGACGTTGAGCAACCGCGCAGAGCGGGCGACGATCTGGGCGAGCTCCTCGGTGGTGTAGTAATCGAGGCGATAGGAGATGCCGAAGCGATCGCGCAGCGGACCGGTGAGAAGGCCTGTGCGCGTGGTGGCACCGATGAGGGTGAACCGCGGAAGATCGAGACGGATGGAGCGTGCCGCGGGGCCTTTGCCGATGACGATATCGAGGAAGAAATCCTCCATCGCGGGATACAGCACCTCCTCCACCTGGTGGTTGAGACGATGGATCTCGTCGACGAAGAGGATATCGCCCTCCTCGAGGTTGGTGAGGATGGCCGCGAGATCGCCCGTGCGCTCGATGGCGGGACCGCTCGTGGTATGGAGCTTGGCTCCCATCTCGTTGGCAACCACGCCGGCGAGGGTGGTCTTGCCCAGCCCCGGGGGGCCGGAGAAGATGACATGGTCGAGAGGCTCGTTGCGCGACAGCGCAGCTTGGATGAGCACGCGCAGGTTGTCCCTCACGCGCTGCTGGCCGCAATATTCGTCGAGCGTCTTGGGCCTGAGCGTGCGGTCTTGGTCGAGATCCTCGGCTGTGAGCTTGCCCGTCACTCCACGCGGAGCGTCTTTTGCAGCGCCACCTGCACTGGCGAAGAGATCGTCATCGGACGCTTCCCACATTACCTACCACCCCCAAGGCGCTTGAGAGCATACGAGAGCAGATCCTTGGTGCTGGAGACGCCTGCCTCGGCAGCGCCATCGAGCGCGAGCTCGACCTCCGCCGATGTGAACCCCATGGAGAGCAGGGCGTCCGCAGCCTCGGACGCGGGGGCGTTCGATGGCGCAGAAGATGCGGCACCGGGAGCCTCGGTGAGGCCGACGAGCATCTTGAGCTCGGCATTCTTTTGGAACACGTCGGAAAGCTCGACGAGCAGGCGCGTGGCCTTCTTGCGACCCACGCCGGGAACAAGCGCCATGCGCGCGGCATCCTGGGTGGTGACCACCGTGGCAAGCTGTGCGGGAGTGAACGTTGAGAGCACGGCGAGGGCGAGCTTGGGACCCACACCCGAGATGGCGCGGAGCTGATCGAAGAGCGCCCGCTCCTCGCGCGTGGCGAACCCGTAGAGCTCCTGCGCATCCTCGCGCACGATAAGGCGGGTGAGCACGGTAACACCCGACGTTCCCACGGCGGGCAGCTGCGATGCCGTGATGGCAGAGATGCCGAGCTCATAGCCTACGCCCATGCAGTCGATGACCGCATGGGTGGGAAAGAGCTCGACGATGGTTCCGGTAAGTTGGACGATCACAGCTATCCCTCCAGTACGCTATGGAGTTGGGTTGCGGATGCGGTTTGCGAGAGGTGTGCGTGGCAGACGGCGGAGGCGAGGGCATCGGCCGCGTGATCGGGTTTGGGATCGTGGTCGAGGGCGAGCACGTGGCGCACCATGAACGTGACCTGCTCCTTGCTTGCGCTGCCCGTGCCCACGAGCGATTGCTTGATCTGCATGGGGGTGTACTCCCCCACGACGAGGCCGGCAGCCGCGCACGCCGCGATGGCCGCCCCACGCGCTTGGGCGGTGGGAATGGCCGACTTGGCGTTCTGCCCGAAGAAGATCTTCTCGATGGCGAGGTCGGTGGGACCGTATTTGAGGATGATCTGGGAGAGCTCGCGGAAGATGCGACCCAAGCGCATGTCGATGGGCTCATCGGCAGAGCTGGAGATGCAGCCGTATGCGCGCGCCCGCACCAGCGACCCGCGCGTCTCGACCACACCCCAGCCGGTGTTGGCAAGCCCTGGATCGATGCCGAGGATGACCACAAACCCTCCTGAAGATGTTTAGAACGTTCGTTCTATATTAGCACAGATGCGCGTCAGTTCTCCGAGAAAGGACTGCCGAACGACCAAGATGTGCCCGGATTTCCGTGACGGGGCCCGCGGAAACGGTCATCGGTGGCGCCCTCCTCAGGCGCAAAGCCGCCGAAGAGGTCTCCTGAAAGCGCGAGATCGCGCAGGAACGCCATCGTATCCCTGATCTCCTTTTGGATTCCGGAGGTATCGGGCTTTCCCTGCGCCGCGAAGAGCGACTGCAGCTGGCTGCCGAGTTGGTGCCAATCCTGACCTCCGCGATCGCGCACACGGTCATGCCAGCACAGGCCGTATGACTGGGGGGATTCCATGAGCGACTGCGAGGAGACGACCAGGACGCGGGGCGCGCTGAGCCGCGCCATCCTGCGGATCCGCAGGCACTCGAGCACGCGCTCGGCGAGCTCTCCCCCGCGGTCCTCCTCGATGAGCTGCGTGTAGGTGCGGGCCCATTCGATGCGTCCGGACAGCACGTAGTCGATGAACTCGAGCTGAGACGCGGCAGTGATGTAGCGCTTGTTCATGCCCTCGATGGCGGGAACCTTCCACGCGCGCATGATCTCGGGCCCGATGACCGGCGAGATGGTGTTGCGCAGGCGCGCGAGCGCCACCACGTCGGAGCGGTACACGTCGCCGAGCGGCGCGAGGCCGGAAACCGTCAGCTCTCCAGCGCGATTCTCGAGACAGAAACCCGTCTTATCAAGGTTGAGCAGGGCAAGCGCACCGGATGAGCGCACGAGCTCCGCACGCATGAGCTCCACGTGGTCGAGGCTCGCGCCCTCCGGCGCGAACGTGGTGTCGATCCGCAGATGCGCGGCGAGCTCGCGCGAGGCGGCCGCAAGCTCAGACGTTTTGGCACCGCCCACGCAGGCGTGCACGTGGGTTGGTCCGAGCGCGTCGCATGCCAGTGTCGCAACCAACGAGGAGACGAGCGAGCCGTCCATCACGATGGCGACGTCGCGCACGCCCTCGGAGCGGCAGAAGCCGGAGAGGCCGAAGATGAGCGCATTCATGAGCGTGAGCAGGCGATCGGGGACATCAGGGGTTATCGGCTGGGCGAGCGGCCCCTCGGAATAGGGATCGATCTCGCAAGTTACCAGCGCCTCCTCGAACGACGGAGCCTCTGCGGCGAGCTCGCCCCACGGTGCGAGCACGAACGAGCCGCCCGAGAACACCTGCGTTTCGAAGACACCGAGCGACCCGACGGCAACCAGCCACGCGCCCATGCGCTCCGCGTCACCCTGATAGCGCGACTCGGTGAGCGCGGTGGCAAGCTGCGTGGTGGGATTGTCGTGGGAGAAACCGTAGGTTGAGAAGAACAGCACCACATCGAAGGCATGACCGAGGTTGCCGATGGTATCGAGGTCCTCGCTCGTGAAAGCGACGGCGAACCTGAGACCCTCGAACTCGAAGGAGGCGAAGCTCTGCGGCTCCGATTCGGCCTCTTCTCCGAAGAGCTCCTGCTTGAGCACGTCGAACTCGCCCTCCAGGCGAAGGGCGTGGACAACGCGGTCGCGCACGAGCACCACCTCGTTCATCTGCATGCCGTCAAGCTCCCCCACCACGGGAATGATGCAGTCGAGCGGAGCCTGCTCGACGAACGTCTGAAGGCACTCGGTGATATCGGAGATGAAACCCTCCTGGTCGGCCTCGTCAACGGGGCATCCGCCGGAGAGGGCGAACGCGGGAAAGACCGCGAGGCGGGCGCCGGCTGCTTGAGCGCGCGTGGCGAACTCGAGCATGCGCGCCCCCGTTTGCTCGAAAGCGCCGGATATGGTCTGCATCTGCGCGATGGCTATGTTCATAAAAATCCCTCCGCATCTTGCTCATATCCATCTTAAGGCTATGGACGATGCGGAGGGACGCAAGGTCAATTTTGGGGAAGCTCCCGACGATACTAGCAGTCGGCCTTCCAGAGACCGTGGAGGTTGCAGTAGGCATAGACGGTGCCGGTCTCGGCGGTCTTGGTGAACGTGGCCTGCGGCTCGTCGCCGGGGTTCAGGAACTTGATGCCGATCTTGGTGCCATCGGCGAAGGCGATCCACTCGATGTAATGGACGTCGAGCATGGGGTGATCCACGGCGCCGACGCGAGCGATGACATCCTCGCCCTCGACGGTGACGACGGGAACGTGCTTCTCAACGGCGGCGTCGGTTGCGCCGGCGACGAGCAGCTCCATCTTCTCTCCGCAGCACATGGGCGTAACGCCTGCATCCTTAACGACCGCGAAGATGTTTCCGCAGTGCTTGCAACGGTAGAACTTGACTACTGCCATGAGCGTTTCCTCTCTCTTCAGCGGGGACTATCCCCTCTCGCACTTCAATCATACCGTTAATACGCTCCACGTAGTTCCGCGATACGGCAGATGCGGAGACGAGACGGGTTGGCGGGGCGTGGGCGGCTGACATGCTCCGTATACCGCCCGGGTGCACAATCGGAACCGTTCTTCAGCAGGAGTGGGGTACGATTATTCCATCCACCCGCCGCTCGCTCGTTGGAGGAAACCATGGTAAAGAAGTCCACGCGTTTCGCGACCCTCCTCGCATCCGCAGCCCTCGTGCTGATGCTCTTGCCGATGCTCATGCTCGCATCGTGCAAGAAAGCCGCCGACACTGCCAGCGACAACCCCTTCGCCGACGTCGATACAGCTACCCCGCATGCGGAGGACATCCTTTGGCTCGCGCAGAAAGGCATCTCCACGGGCTGGGAGGAGGCCGACGGAACCCGCACCTTCAGGCCCTACGACGACGTAACCCGCGGCGACTTGGCAGCGTTCCTCTACAGGCTGGCAGGATCGCCCAACTACAAGCCGAGCGCTGATGACAAGGCGTATTTCTCCGACGTGGATGAGAA
>CAMZCV010000105.1 GCA_947305035.1 uncultured Coriobacteriales bacterium
TCGGTCTTGGAGGGGCCGATGATGGTGATGAGGTCGTCGGGATCCATGATGCCGAGGGAGCGCAGGTGGGTGTACTCGCGGCCCTCGAAGATCTGGCGTGCGTACAGCTCGTCGGCGATGACCTTGACGCCGTACTTGGCTGCCAGCTCGCCGATGGCGGTGACCTCCTCGCGGCTATAGATGCAGCCTGCGGGGTTGTTGGGGTTGGAGAAGATGAAGAGCTTCACGCCGCTGGCGAAGGCACGCTCCAGCTCGTCGAGGTCGAGGCCTGCGCGGCCGGTGCCCTCGGCGCCGAAGTAATCCAGATGGATGGGGACCAGCTCGCCGCCGAAGAAGACGATGAGCTTGCGGTTGGCGAAGTAGTCGGGCTCGATGAGCGCAACCTTGTCGCCCGGCATGATGTTGACGCCCATGGCGAGGAAGAGCGCACCCTGGGTGCCCGGGGTCACGATGAGCTCGGAGTCGGCAGCCACCGGCGCTCCGGAGAACTCGCCCAGCTTCTCGGCCAAGTACTCGCGCAGGAACGCGCGGCCGCGGTACTCGGTGTATGCCTGCGGCGCGCCCTCGACGAAGCCCTGGTCGAAGAGCTCGATAGAGCCGGGGATGGGCGGGTGCGCATCCACGTCTCCGTGGCTGAAGTCGACGCGGGGACCCTCGAGCGCCTCTCCGATCAGACCCTGCACGGCGCTGCTTGCACGAACCTCCTGGCCGGGCGCGTTGTCGGTGGCCATGAGCTTGAACTTCTCCTCGATGGTGAGCATGGTGATTCTCCTGATGATTGGGGGACGAAGGAAGGATTCCTTCGTCCCCTCTGGCGGTCGGGTTTAGGGGTTAGATGAACATCTGGAGCGATGCGGGCGTGTGTACCCTGCTGTAGATGTACTCGTAGAAGCGCGGGTAATCGGCGGGGTCGAGGCGGGACATGACGTTCTGGAACGCCTGATCGCCGCGCCAGTACGACCAGATGAGGGCCGAGCGCGTGGGATCCTGGATGAACTGCATGCGGCTCTTGATGGCAGCCTCGCCGCCGAGCAGCGGCCACTCGCGCATGGCGGCCTCGACCTGCTCGGGTGCCCAGCCGAGCTCGAGCAGCTGGTAGCTGGAGAGGGTGCCGCAAGCGCTCTTGATGTCGGAGAAGATCTCGGAGATGCGGTCGTTGATGTCGATCCAGCCGAGGAAGTGGCCGCCCATGTCGGCGAGGCCCTCGAAGCAGCTGGAGGAGGCGTGGTTGGTGACGGAGAGCAGGCCGTCGGCTGCGGAGATGCCCTGCTTCCAGAGCTCACGGCGCAGATGGAACTGCATGTAGTGGCCGGGGTAGATCTCATGGCACACGAGCATCTTGAGCGAGGGGCGCGTGTAGGTGGGAGCGATGTTGACGAGGACCTGGAGCTTCATGACCTCGGAGCGCGCGGAGAAAGCGCCACCGTCGCACACGGCAACCTTGTAGGGCTCCTCGGGCAGGGGGAGGAACGTTCCGCAGATTTCGCGAGCCTGGTTCATGAGCTCGGTCATCGTGGACTGGACCTCTTCCTTGGGCACGATGTTCTCGGCCTGCCAGCGCGCCGCGCGCTCCTTGAAGCTGCCGCGATAGCCGAGCAGGTCGAAGTAGGTGTCGAGCTTCTTCATCTGGTTGGCCAGGTACTGCTCGCTCATGGGGGCGCCGTCGGAGAGCAGGAACATCGAGACCTGGTCGGTGAGCTTGGGGAGCTGGCCCTGGCGCCAAGCGCAGAAGGCGTCGAGGGAGATGCAGGCCTGCATGTAGTACATGCGGCGGTCGGGCTCGGGGAGGGAGAGCGCCTTGGCGGCGAGCTCCTGCAAGGCCGCACGGGCCTCGTCCCAGTCGGCGTACTCGGCGGAGCTGTTCCAGCCGAGGTTGATGCACGCGACGCCGTCGTAATCGTCGTCATCGGGATCGGCGAAGAGCTTGCGGTCGAGGGCGTCGACGCCGCAGATGGCGTCGGCGAAGAGCTCGCCGAAGGCAAGGGTCTTGTCGCTCAGGGGAATAAGGGTGTCACCGAACATGGCTGCTCCAATCTATGCCGCTGATCGTTGTGATGCCTATGGTTATGCGCTGGGCAGCGTCCAAAGCTCACGCTGCGGGATGTACAGGTACTCGCCGCCGTCAGGGGTGAGGCGGATCATCTCCTCGATGCCGATGACGCCGCGCGGGGTGTTGCAGAACACCTCGAGGGTGAAGACGTTGCCAACCTCGAGCTTGACCTCGGGAAGCTTGCCGATGACCTTGGAGTCGCCTGCAAGCTGGAAGCAGCCGTCGTGAAGCGCCCTGCCCACGGCGTGGCCGCCGCCGGAGGCGTTGAAGCCTACGAGCTTCTCGTTGAAGATCTTGTTGACGTAGCGGCCCTCGTCGCCCGGGCGCATGGTGCGGCGGGTGTAGTCGATGGCCTCGATGGTGGCGTTGAACGCTGCCTGGACCTCTTCGGGGATGGTCGTCTCGCCGGGTTCGAACACGTACCAGCTGCGCTGGAAGTCGGTGGCGTAGCCCGAGGGATGCTTGGCGCCGAAGGAAAGGTGGAACACGTCGCCGGGCTGCACCGAGTTGGTTGCAGAGGGGTGCACGAGGCCCTGGTTGGCGCGGATGCCCGCATGCACGAGCGGGCAGGCGTCGTTCTCCCAGGAGCTGGTGAGGCTGTGGTCGCGCATGAACTGCTGGCAGTACTCCCACACCCATTCCTCGGTGGTTCCGGGGCGCACGCGATCCGTGAGCTCGGCGCACACCTGGTTGAGGAGCTTCAGGACCTCTGTCTGGAGTGCGATCTCCTCCTCGGTCTTGCGCCCGCGGATGGAGCGGATGGCGCGGCCGTAGGAGATGCGGTCCTTGTAGGGGGTTCCGTCGAGCGCTGCAAGGAGGCGCAGGTAGAGGCCGGCGGTGAGGCCGTCGGTGAGCGCGTCGTGCAGGTCGACATCGATGTCGATTACATTGGGGTCGATCTCTGCGATGGTGGCTCCGAGCATCTCGTCGAAGTCGTCTGCGTAGCCCACGACCTCATCGAAGCAGCCGGTCTCCTGAACGCCCTCGACGTCCTTCCTGCGCACCAGCGCACGGCGACGTCCGTCGCGGGTGAAGAAGAACGCCGAGACGCCCATGATGTTGGAGGGGAACACCAGGCGGAGGCCCGGGTCGCACACGTCGACCGTCTCGCGCCCCATAACGAGCCACAGGTCGATATCGAGCTCGTTCAGGACCTCGACGACCTGCGCATATTTGCCGGAATACAGTGCGTCCATGGCTTAGGCCTCCTTGTCCATCAGATGACAGGCGCACAGGTGCCCGTTACCGACATCGCGGAGCTCGGGCTCCTCCTGCGAGCAGCGCTCGGTTGCGAAGGGGCAGCGCGTGTGGAAACGGCAGCCCGACGGAGGATCGATGGGGCTCGGCACATCGCCGGTGAGCAGGTCGTCTGCTTGGGAGATGTCGGGGTTGGGCTCCGGGATGGCCTTGATGAGCGCCTGCGTGTACGGATGCAGGGGACGCGCGTAGATCTCGTCGGAATCGGCGACCTCGACGATCTTGCCCAGATACATCACGCCCACGCGGTCGGAGATGTACTTCACCACGGCGAGGCCATGGGCGATGAAGAGGTAGGTGAGTCCGAGTTCCTTCTGCAGGCGGCGCAGCAGGTTGAGGACCTGCGCCTGGATGGAGACGTCGAGTGCCGAGACGGCCTCGTCGCAGATGACGAACTTGGGGTTCACGGCAAGCGCGCGTGCGATGCCGATGCGCTGGCGCTGGCCGCCCGAGAACTCGTGCGGGTAGCGCTTCGCATGCTCGGGGCGCAGGCCCACGAGCTTGAGCAGCTCGGCCACGCGGCGCTCGCGCTCCTTGGCATCGCCCATCTTGTGCACGATGAGCGGCTCGGCGATGATGGCGCCGACCGTCATCTTGGGATCGAGCGAGGAATAGGGGTCCTGGAAGATGATCTGCATCTCGCGGCGATACGGGCGCATCTCGTTGGACGAGAGCTTGGCGATATCGGTGCCGCGGTAGTAGATGGCGCCGTCGGTGGGATCCTCGAGCCTCAGGATCGTCTGGCCAAGCGTGCTCTTGCCGCAGCCCGACTCTCCTACCAGGCCGAACGTCTCGCCATAGCGGAGCGACAGGCTCACGCCGTCGACCGCCTTGATGTAGATGCGGTTCTCCTCGCGGAGCGCCTTGTTGGCCTGGAAATACTTCTTCACGTTCTCGAGACGAATGAGCTCGTCACCGCGCTTGAGTTCTTCAGCCACGATCCGCCTCCTCTTCAAGCCAAGCCCTTACCGCATCGAGGTTGAAGCAGCTGACCGTATGGCCCTCCTCGACCTCTTCCGGACGGGGGCGCTCCGCCAGGCAGCGCTCCGTGCAGAACCTGCAGCGCGGAGCGAACTTGCAGCCCTTCGGCATGTCGTACATTCCGGGAACCGTGCCCTCGATGGTGGCGAGCTCCTCATCGGAAGAGCTGTCCAGGCGCGGAATCGATTCGAGCAGTCCGAGGGTGTAGGGGTGCAGCGGGTTCTTGAAGACCGTGCGCACGTCGGAGCTCTCGACGGCGTCGCCCGCATACATGACGATGACGCGCTCGGCCATCTGCGCCACGACGCCCATGTCGTGGGTGATCAGGATGAGCGCCATGCCCAGGCGCGCCTTGAGGTCGCGCAGGAGCTGCATGATCTGCGCCTGGATGGTCACGTCGAGGGCGGTGGTGGGCTCGTCGGCGATGAGCAGGTCGGGGTTGCACGCCAGCGCCATCGAGATCATGACACGCTGACGAAGGCCGCCCGACAGCTGGTGGGGGTAGTCGTTGAAGCGCTTCTCCGGAAGGGGGATGCCAACCATGCGGAGCAGCTCGATGGAGCGCTCCTTGGCCTGGGCACGCGACATCCCCTGATGCAGCATTAGAGCTTCGGAGATCTGATATCCGCAGGTGAAGACCGGGTTGAGCGACGTCTTGGGCTCCTGGAAGATCATGGCGATCCGGTCACCGCGGATGTTGCGCATCTGATCCTTGGTGAGCTTGAGGAGGTCTTGGCCTTCGAAATCGATGGATCCCGAAACCTCTGCGGGCGGGATGTTGAGCAGGCCCATGATGGCGAGCGAGGT
>CAMZCV010000106.1 GCA_947305035.1 uncultured Coriobacteriales bacterium
CCCGTCGCGACTTCGGCGGCCTCATCTTCATCGACCTGCGCGACCGCGAGGGTCTCACGCAGATCTTCTTCGACCCCGACCTGTGCTCCGCGGAGGTCTTCGCCGCCGCCGAGACCGTGCGTCCCGAGTGGCCCATCCTCGTCGAGGGAGAGGTGCGTCATCGCATCGAGGGCCAGACCAACCCCAATCTCGCCACCGGTGAGATCGAGGTGCTCTGCACCCGCGTCGAGGTGCTCAATACCTCCAAGACGCCCCCGTTCCAGATCGAGGACCACATCGAGACCAGCGAGGACCTGCGCCTCAAGTACCGCTACCTCGATATCCGCCGTCCCAAGATGATGGCCAACCTCAAGCTGCGCTCCGACTTCACCTTCGCCATCCGCCAGGCGCTGCATGACCGCGGGTTCATGGAGGTCGAGACTCCGTCGCTGTTCAAGTCCACGCCCGAGGGCGCGCGCGACTTCATCGTGCCCTCCCGCCTGCAGCCGGGCAACTTCTACGCCCTGCCGCAGAGCCCGCAGCTGCTCAAGCAGCTCCTCATGGTGGGCGGCGTCGAGCGCTACTACCAGGTTGCCAAGTGCTTCCGCGATGAGGACCTGCGCGCCGACCGCCAGCCCGAATTCACGCAGGTCGACATCGAGATGTCCTTCGTCAAGCAGGACGACGTCATGGGTGCGCTCGAGGAGGTCTTCGCCGACGCCTTCGCCAAGATGGGCGTGAAGATGGAGCTCCCGCTGCGCCGCATCCAGTACTGGGACGCCATGGACACCTACGGCATCGACAAGCCCGACACCCGCATCGGCATGGAGCTCCACGACGTGACCGGCATCTTCGCCGGTTCCGGCTTCAAGCTGTTCGCCTCCGCCGCGAACACCGAGGGCCAGCACATCAAGGCCATCTGCTGCCCGGGTGGCGGCGTGTGGGGCCGCTCCAAGATCGATAAGCTCTCCGAGGTTGCGGCGTCGTTCGGCGCAAAGGGCCTCGCGTGGGTAGCCTTCAAGGAGGATGGCTCCGTCCAGAGCCCCATCGCCAAGTTCCTCTCGTCCGAGGAGCTCGATGCCCTCAAGGCCGAGATGGACGCCCAGCCTGGCAGCCTCGTGCTGTTCGCCGTGGGCGGCCGCCTCGAGACGGACGAGATCCTCGGCGGTATGCGCAACCACATGGCCAACGTCCTCGAGATCCCGCGCGAGGGCCACGACTTCCTGTGGGTCGTGGGCTTCCCGCTCGTGCACTGGGACGAGGAGCGCGGCGCCTATGCGGCCGAGCACCAGCCCTTCACCCAGCCCGTCGAGGCCGACATCGACCGCCTCGAGAGCGACCCGCTCTCCGTGGGTTCCTGGACCTACGACTTCGTCATGGACGGCTACGAGGCCGGTGGCGGCGGCATGCGTATCCACAATGCCGAGCTGCAGATGCGCATCCTCAAGCTCCTCGGCTTCACGGAGGAGCGCGCCCGCGCGCAGTTCGGCTTCCTCATGGACGCCCTCGAGTACGGTGCGCCCCCCATGGGCGGCTTCGCGCTCGGCCTCGACCGCGTGTGCATGCTGCTCACCGGCAGCGACTCGATCCGCGACGTCATGGCCTTCCCCAAGACCACGTCGGGTTCGGACCTCATGAGCGACGCGCCGAGCGCCGTCTCGGAGGACCAGCTCGACGAGGTTGCCCTCAGGGTTGTCAAATAGCAGCGCATGAAGCCCGGCTCCTGCCGGGCTTCTTCGTTTGGAAGGAACGCATCATGTACGACGTCGAGCAGTTCGAGGCGTGGGCCCTCGATTACGAGCGTGACGCCGAGCGCTGGGAGGCCGAGGGAGGCTATCCCTTCGGCGGCCGCTCGCAGGTGATGGACGTTGTGAAGGAACTCGCACATCTCGAGACGGGTGCCAAGGTGCTCGATCTGGGCTGCGGCCCGGGCATCCTGCTCGAGGAGCTCGCGCAGGCGGGTTGCGAGGTCTACGGTGTGGATTCCGCGCGCCAGATGCTCGCCCTCGCCGAGAAGCGCGTCCCTTCGGCACATCTCAAACTGGCAGATCTGCGCGACGAGCTGCCGTCGGAGTGGGGGAGCGGTTTCCGCGCGATTATCAGCACGTACGCGATCCATCACATCGACGACGCCGACAAGGTGGCGCTCATCCGCCGCTTGCTCGGTCTGCTCGAACCCGGCGGTGCGGTGCTGATCGGAGATGTGGCGTTCCAGAGCGCTGCCGACCGCGACGCCGCACGAGCTGCCGCTGGCGACAGCTGGGATGACGATGAGTTCTACTGCGTTGCCGACCAGCTGGCCGCAGAGCTTCCCGGCGTGCGCTTCCACGCGGTCACGCCGTGGTCGGGTGTGGTGGAGATCCGCCCCCAATAGGGGATACTCCCCCAATGGGGGATACTCCCCTAATGGGGGTAAATGGGTAATAGCGGCCTCGGGAAACCGGGGCCGTGTCCTTACCAGATCTTCTCAGCCAGGCGCTTGCGGATGGAGAGGTACTCGTACACGAGCAGCACCACGAGGATCGCCATGATGACGAGATTGGCGAGCACGGCACCGGCGAGCCCGGAGAAGTTGACCAGCAGCATCGCAACGGGCACTGCGAACACAAGCGCGATGAGGTAGAGCTTGGTGATGGACTGCTGCTCGCGCAGCAGCGTGATGATCTGGTAGAAGAGGTTGGCCGTCGCGCAGAGGCCGCCTTCGGCGCACATCACCAGCACGAGCGGACGGTACTGCTCGAAATCGAGGCCGTACATGATGCTGAAGATGCGGATGCCGAACAGCGACATGCAGAGGGCGACCAGCCCGGCGATGAGCACGATGACGCCGAACATCGCGAGCACCGTGAAATCGAAGCGCCTGCGCTGCGTGGGCTCTGCCCAGATCTTCGCGAGCCTGACGATCTGCGGGTTGAAGATGAGCCCTGAGATCACGAGCACCATCTGCGACGTGGCGTTGAGCGCGAGATAGTACAGCTGGTTCTCATAGGCGAGCACACCCTCCATGGCGAACTTGGGCATGCTCTCGAGCACGTTGTAGAGGAAGAGCGCGAGGAAAACCGGCAGGCACTGGACGAAGAGCTCCTTCACGGCGCGCTTGCTCCACGGATACGAGCGGTCGGTCTCGAAGTACGTGATGGGCAGCGTGAAGACGAGCATCGCACCGCCCTCGGCGATGGCCATGGCCCAGCAAGCCCACGCCAGATTTCGGGTGATGACGAGCACGATCGTGCAGACGATGAAAGCCAGCACGTAGCGCACGGTCTGCGAGATGCCCGCAAGGTAGAGCTTGTCCTTCTGCTGGAGACGGCCCTCGTATACGTCGGCGAGAGCGTCGAACACGCGGAACAGGATGACACCCAGGCAGATGGCCATCATGGTGCCCTGATACCCGCGCAGCTTGCAGTAGATGAAGCCGATGAGGAACATCCCCGCGCAGGTGACGAGCCGCTGGATCTGGTAGTCGTTGAACGACTGCATCTCGCTGACGTCCGAGACCTGGTAGGCACGCACGCCGTAATTGCCCACGAACATGAGCAGCAGGCCGATGGTGACCGCCAGGGAGAACATGCCCGCCTGCTCGGTTCCCGAGAAATGCGTGGCAACGACGGAGATCAGGAAGAAGAAGCTCCCCGAAGCCGTCTGTCCGATGGTGTTGCAGATGTAGTCGCGCGTGGTTTGGCCCGAGGCGTACTGCCCGGCCTGATCGGCGAAGGATCCCGAACGCCGGGCATCTTCGATGCGCTCGCGCCAATGGTTGAGAAATGCCAGCGGGGAGTGGCCTCCTGACGGGTTGGAGGTGACGCCGGAGCGAGCGGCGTCGCTGCCGCGCCGTCCGACGACGCGCCTCTCCTTATTTCCAGGCCGCTTGAAGCGGCTCAAGTCAAAACCCATGACCCCTCCTCAACGGTATTGATTGTATCAACCGCGCAGAGCATGCAGGATAAACACACTGTTTCGTTACAGAATGCGGAGCGCGAAAGATTTTTCGAATTCCCCTTGCGCAGATAGGGATTGCGTGTATACTAGGAGTTGGAAGTTAACCAAAGATAACTTTAACGAACAGGTTGATTCCCGCCGCAGCGCCCGCAGACCCTCTCCCTGTTGAGCGCACAGGCATGTTCTACGCGCCGCCCGTGTCTTCCCCCTTTCTTGCACGGGCGGCGCACCATTTTCTCCGTATCCCATGTATTCCACATGCCTTTCTGGGGTATACTTACGAACACATGTACGTTATCGCGGAGAGGGGGTGGAGGTGAAGGCCGAGCAGGTCCTCAAGCTCATACTCGATGCCGCGCGCGAGAGCCGCGTGCTCACGGGCGGCGTCTACAAGGACGAGCCCATCCTCCGCACCGGCCGCCAAGCGTACGGGCAGCGCTCCCGCTCCAAGCGCGAGCCGTCGCTGGCCGATCTCGCCGTGAGCCTCGCCGATCTCGTGTCCGAGACAACCGCCCCGGTGCCCACCGCCATCGCGCGCATGCGCGAGCTGGCGCGCAGGAGTCCCTACGCAGCGCCGCTCACCAATGCGGAGATCTTCTATCGCCAGGCGCATTTCATGGCTGCATACGAGGACGACTGCCCCTACAGGGGAGGGTTCTCGCGCTACTACCCCACCTACGAGGACATGGGCATCGCGCAGCTGCGGGGCTACTTCACCTGGCGCACGCGCTATCGTGCCGGCGCGGTGCCCGAGGCGCCGCTGTCGTTCCTCTTCGTGCACGTGTACGAGCTGCTGTGCGGCGCGGGCGTTTCCAGCCCCGTGGAGGGGCTCGCCGCGCTCATCAGGTTCCGCGAGGCATACGCCGCAAAGCCCGGCAACGAGGCGCTCGCCAACTACCTGGCCGTGTGGATTCCCGATTACATCATCTACCACGGGCTCGACCGCGCCCTGCTCGGCAAGGTGGTGCAGGTTTCGCCCGCCGATCGCGCCATCTTCGTGATGGACCGCGTGGAACGCGCATTGCTCGCCTCTCCCGCGGCGGCCAAGGATTACGCGTCGACGCCCGGACTGCCCGCGCAGGGCGACTTCACCTGCGCGCTCTCCGCCGCGTCGCGCTATCGCCTCGAGCGCTCGCGGGTGTTCTCGGAGCGGTTCG
>CAMZCV010000107.1 GCA_947305035.1 uncultured Coriobacteriales bacterium
AGTATTATCGCGACCACACGATCCTCGCTTGACGTTTCGGTCGACAACTTTTCCGACCTCGGACGTTGGTGGCTTGTGGACGTATGATGGCTTCTCATCGTCTGTGGACGTTTTGGGTGAAGTACGGCCACTGCAATACCGCCAAAGAGCAACGCGCAAGCCGCAAGAGTTCCTGCCGTGTCTGCAATACCGGGAAGGATGTCATCGAACACCATATCAACAGCAAACAACCCGCCAAAGATTGCGATCCAAGCGACCATGATGCGGCGCCAGTCCTTATGGCGCTGTTCGTACTCGTCGTCCGCTTCATCAGCCATCTGGAGCTCGCGCAGACGTGCCTCGTCGTACACATGGTTTTCTATGCGAATCGTCTCGTCATCCAAATGCAGCTCCGTGCCGCAATATGGACAAAAGCACTTGGTGGTCCCATCACGTGCATCTATGTTCCCACCACACTGCGGGCAAACAAGCGCAACGACCTTCATAACGCCCCTCCTTGTTACCAATAGTGCATAGCTTATCACTACCTCAAGCGGGAGGGACTCATTTCAGGACCCCAACCAAAAACGCCCCCGTTGCCGGGGGCGTTAACTAACCAATGGCGGAGGAGGAGGGATTCGAACCCTCGTGACCCGAAAGGGCCAAACGGTTTTCGAGACCGCCGCATTCAACCACTCTGCCACCCCTCCGTAAGGGTGACGTGGCGCCCGAAGGCGCCACGGAAAAGTCTGGCGGAGAGTCGGGGATTTGAACCCCGGAGACGCTTTCGGCGCCTACACGATTTCCAATCGTGCTCCTTCGGCCAGCTCGGACAACTCTCCAAAAGAAACGCAACGGATAGTATACACGATTTTTCGAAAAAGTCGTCACATTCTCAAATGCGAAGGAAAATACGCAGAAGGAGTCCCGAATACCCAGTCTCGCCACAAATGCGGGACCCCGCAGCTTGACGTGCTGCGGGGTCCCGGTTCTTTCGGTATGCGCTGTAGCAGGGTTAAGACTGCTTCGAACGGCGTGCCGCGGCGCTCAGGGCCACCGCAGCGTCATCGATGGTGATGTCGTAGCTCACGGAGATGCCGCTGTCGGCATCCACGGTGATCGTTCCGCCGGAGACCGTAAGCTTGTTGGCGGCGATACCGTAATACATACCCTTGATGGTGAACGTGCCGTTCAGGATCACTTCGGTCTTGGGGTATAGATTCCCTAGTCTCTGCTGGTCCCCGCCCCCGTCAGCTCGACTGTTCCCTCGATGGTGAGGGGCTCATCCAGCTCCGAGTAGATGCAGGCGTTGAAGTTGTCCTCGTAGAAATCTGTGATCTGGGGGTTGTCCAGCGTGAGCGTGCTGCTCTCCGGGTCGAACTTGGCTGAGCCGCCGTCGGCCAGGATGTCGTCCTTGTTGGCGTCGGTGACCTGCGTTGCTCCCACCCAGACGGGATACGAGGCGTCTTGGTCTGCAAAAGCGGTGCCTGCGGGCATGAGAAGCATCAATGCCATGCATGCGATCAGGAAGAACGCTGTTCTCATAAGATGTTTGCGCATTTGTCCTCCGACTCCTTGGAGCTGTATCATCTTTCCGCAGTATGCACTCCGAAAATCCGCATACGCCCGAATTGCTATAACCGATTAGAGTTTACAGGCTAGGATTTCGGCTTTAACTTCATTTATTGGAGGAGCGCCTTGGATTTCCTCATCGCTTCGTCAGCCAGCTCGAACAATGCCATGGTGTCGTTGCCCGAATGGCTGGAGCTCGCATCGATTTTCGTCGGCTCCATGTCGGGTTTGCTCGTGGCGCGCGAACGCAAGCTCGATCTCGTGGGTTTCTTCGGGCTTGCGCTGCTCTGCGGTCTGGGCGGCGGGCTGATCCGCGACATGATGATGCAGCGCGGCGGAGTCTACATGCTCGACTCGCCGTTCGCAATCGGAACCGCTCTTGCGGCCGCCATCGTCGTCTTCCTCTTCCCGCAACCCTTCTCGCGGCATCCCCATATCCTCGAATGGGTCGATATCCTCGCTGTGGGGCTCTTCGCGGTCATGGGCACCGACAAAGCGGCGGTCTACGGGCTCAATCCCCTCTCGGCCATCCTCATGGGCACCATCACCGGCATCGGCGGAGGCATGCTGCGCGACGTCTTCCTCGGGGAGGTTCCCCGCATCTTCCAGCGATCGAACTTCTACGCCATCTGCGCGGTTGCAGGATCTGCGACGTACTGGCTCTGCGTGGCGTTCATACCTCTCGACAAGGGCGTCGCCGCCATCGCGGGCATCTTCGTCACGGTTGCGCTCAGACGTCTCTCCCTGCACTTCGATGTCAAATCACCCGCCGACGTCGATTTCGGGCCGCAGGTCTCACGCCCCATCAGGGCCATACAGCGCCACAGCGCGCACGATCTGATCGCCGCCGAGCATGGCGAGATCTCGCCCGAGCTCATCGCAGCGGTGCGCCGCGCCATCGAGGAGATGGATGGCGCGGATCGGGAACAGGTTCGGGAACGGGAAGATTAGCCCAGCTTGGCCACCAGGCCGTGCTGCACGTTCCACTTGCGGCGCTCGACCTCGGTGAGCAGGCGCTTGCGCATGCGGATGCTCTTGGGCGTGATCTCCACCAGCTCGTCATCCATGATGTACTCGAGCGCCTCCTCCAGCGAGAAGGTCTTGGGCGGGGTGAGCTGCACGGCGATGTCGGCGGTTGACGAGCGCTGGTTGCCGAGGTTCTTGGTCTTGGCCACGTTGACCACCATGTCGCCCGACTGCGGGCGCTCGCCCACGAGCATTCCCTCGTAGCAGTCATCGCCGGGCGCCACGAACAGCGCGCCGCGCTCCTGCAGGGTACCGAGCGCATACGCCACTGCGGGCTCGGTGGTCATGGAGACCATCACGCCGTTGGCGCGGCCGCCGATATCCCCCGCGAAGGGCCCGTACTCGAGGAAGGTGTGGTAGAACACCGCCTCGCCGTGCGTGACGTTGAGGATGCGGTTCTTGAGACCCATGATGCCGCGCGTGGGGATCTTGAACTCGAGGTGGGTCTGCGTATCGCCCGCCTCCATGCTCACCATGAGGCCGCCTGCGTTGCCGAACACCTCGATGACCTTGCCGTTCTCGCCCTTCTCGAACAGGACGCGCGGACGGCCCACCTGGAATTCGTAGCCCTCACGGCGCATCTGCTCCATGAGGACCGAGAGGTGCAGGATGCCGCGGCCTGCGACCTCGATGCCGGTCTTATCCTCGAGCTCCTCGATGCGCATGGTCACGTTGTTCTCGCGCTCCGCCATCAGGCGGTCCTTGAGCTGGCGGCCTCCCACGATATCGCCCTCGCGGCCCACGAGCGGCGAGGTCGACGCCTCGAAGATGACCGACAGCGTGGGCGGGTCGATCTCGATGGGGTCGAGCGCGACGGGGTTCTCGGGATTGGTGTAGACATCGCCGATGTCGGTACCGTCGACGCCCACAACTGCTGCGATGTCGCCCGCAACCGCCTCGGAGCACTCCTTGCGGCCAAGGTAGTCAAACGTGAAGAGCTGTTTGACCTTGGCCGTTGATCTGCTTCCATCGTTCTTCACCACGAGGATCTGCTCGCCAGCGTGGATGACGCCGGAGAAGATGCGGCCGATGCCGATGCGGCCCACGTAGCTCGAGTGGTCGACGGTCACGCACTGCATGGCGAGCGGGGCGTCGAGATCGACCTCGGGCGCGGGGATGCCGTCGATGATCATGTCGAGCAGCGGGAGCATATCCTGGCCATCGTCATCGGGCGAGAGGCGCGCGATGCCGTTCACAGCACTCGCGTAGACCACGTGCTCCATGGCGAACTCGAGCTGCTCGTCGGTGGCGCCGAGATCCATCATGAGGTCGAGCGCATCGTTGACGACGCCTTCGGGATGCGCGCCGTCGCGGTCGATCTTGTTGATGACCATCATGATGGAGAGGCCGCACGCGATGGCATGCTTCAGGACGAAGCGCGTCTGGGGCATGGGGCCCTCTGCGGCATCCACCAGCAGCAATGCACCGTCGGCCATCTTGAGCACGCGCTCCACCTCGCCGCCGAAGTCGGCGTGGCCCGGCGTGTCGATGATGTTGATCTTCACGCCGTTGTATTCGATGGAGATGTTCTTGGCCAGGATGGTGATACCGCGCTCGCGCTCCTGGTCGTTGGAGTCGAGGATGCGCTCGGCAACCTGCTGGTTCTCACGGAAAGCACCCGCAGCCTTGAGCATCTCGTCCACGAGCGTGGTCTTGCCGTGGTCAACGTGCGCGATGATGGCGATGTTCCTGATCTTGTCTTGACGCATAGGTATCCCTATCTCGAGTTTTTGCCCGGAAAACTGTAGCACGGACGAGCCACCGCACGTGCGTTTTTACAAAACCTTTGCAGTTGAGCTGATAAAAGCTAGAGCAGGGGCTCGATCTCGCCTGCGGGAGCGGGGTCAGTCCAGGCGAAATCCTCGCCCTCTCCCCTGCCCATGAAGAACATGAAGCCTGAGAAATGCTCGTATCCCCGCTCGCCGAACTCGAAGATGAGGGCATCCGCATAGGCGCCCGACTCGTCTTCGACGGCACCAACGTAGCAGATGGTGTAGCGGAGGGTGGATTCGCGCAGGTCGTGCACGTACTCGCGCGCAGCCTCGAGGCACTCCTCGGGGCCGTCGTCGGAGAAGTCGAGGGTCTCGACCTCCTCGTTCTCATCCTCCACCGCAACGAGCACGCCGAATTGCTCACCGTCGGCGAGCATGTCCAGAGCCTCACCGATAAGGTTGCCCGAAAGCTCGTCGAGCTCGGGGGTGACTCCTGTCTTGCGCTCTGCCATGCTGTGCTCCCTGCTATACGAAACGAGCCGCGGAACCGCGGCTCGGAATGCTTGGTGGAGATGAAGGGGCTCGAACCCTCGGCCTCAGGCTTGCAAAGCCCGCGCTCTCCCAGCTGAGCTACATCCCCATATGCTGCATTCCTACAAATAGACGCCCCAGCGGCGACTCGGCTCACGCTGGGGCGACTATTGTCAGGAATGGTGGGCCTGACAAGGTTCGAACTTGTGACCTCCCGGTTATCAGCCGGACGCTCTGACCAACTGAGCTACAG
>CAMZCV010000108.1 GCA_947305035.1 uncultured Coriobacteriales bacterium
TCGCTCGTTCCGGGAACCTCGCGTTCGGGCTCCACGATCATCGGCGGCCTCGCCCTCGGCTGCGCGCGTCCGGTGGCTGCGGAATTCACGTTCTTCCTGGCAATCCCCGTTATGTTCGGCGCATCGCTCCTGCGTCTTGTGAAGTACTTCCTAGGTGGAGGCGGGTTCGTGGCCTCTGAGTTCGCCATCCTCGGCGTGGGCTCGCTCGTCGCCTTCCTCGTCTCCCTCGCAGCCATCAAGTTCCTCGTGGGATTCGTCCGCAAGCACGACTTCAGGCCGTTCGGCGTCTACCGCATCATCCTCGGCGCTGCCGTCATCGCGTTCTTCGCACTCGTGCGCTAGGCGCGCATATGAGGTAATCGATTACACGTTTTCGATGCTGTTACGGCAGCTTGTTATCTCCTATCGTTTTGCTATGGTATGGGACTATGGAGACGAACATCGAACATAGCAGGCCTTTCATCTGCATCTGTCGCTAGCCCGGACCTTGGATTCGGCGGGATGCCGCGCAATCCAACGGGTCTGGGCTTGCATCGTCCCGCCCCAATCCTTCGTTGCGCATCTATTACCGACTGTTTAGAAACTGCACCTTTGGGGCATTATGGTTATGTCCCCTCATTAGGAAGGAAGAACCTCATGAAGAATGCAAACATCAGCAGGCGCTCGCTTCTCGCGCTCGGCCTCAACGGCGCCGCTCTGCTCGCCCTCGCCGGTTGCGGCGGTGGCGGCGAGGCCCCCGCTCCCGAGCCCGCTCCCGACGGCGGCGAGGCTGCATCCGAAACCGCCCTCGACGCCGAGGCCTTCGACGCGTGCGTCGCCTCCGGCCCCGTCGCCCCCTCCTCCGACATCATGGCCAGCGAGTGGGCGAGCAAGGTCCATGCTGCCGGCAAGCTGCGCGTGGGCGGCGTCGAGACCTCGACGCTCTTCTCGCAGCTCAACGAGGTCGACGGCCATCACCGCGGCTTCGACGCCGGCCTCTGGCAGCTGCTCGCCTTCTACATCCTGGGCGACCCCTCCGCGTACGAGCTCACCCTCGTCCAGTCCTCGACCCGCGAGTCGGTCCTGCAGAACGACACGGTCGATGCCGTCTTCGCGACCTACACCATCACCGACAAGCGCAAGGAGCTCATCTCCTTCGCCGGCCCCTACTATGTGGGCCATCAGGGCATCCTCGTCAAGGCCGACAACACCGACATCAACGATGTCGCCGACCTCGCCGGCAAGATCGTGGGCGTCCAGGAGGGCTCCAACGGCCGTGCCGTCCTCGAGGAGTTCGCTCCCGATGCAGCCGAGGTCCAGGAGCTCGGCACCGATGAGGAGCTGCGCCGTGCGCTCGAGCAGGGCCGCATCGACGCCTACGTCGTCGACGCCACCCTCCACATGGGCAGCATCATCGAGAACCCCGGCAAGTACCGCCTCGCCGCCGAGTTCGGCCCCGAGGATCCCCTGGGCATCGGCCTGCCGCTCAACTCCGACGGCGTCGCGTTCGTGAACAACTTCCTCGCCGAGATCGAGAGCACGGGCAAGTGGACCGAGCTCTACAACATCTGCCTCGGCAAGCGCATCGGCCAGGATCAGGCTCCCGAGCCTCCCGCGATTCAGGCATAATCGGGGGTAACCGAGCAGGAGCCGCGCGCACGCGGCGACTCTTACGCAACGAGTCCGGGCTCTGCACGTCGGTGCGGGGCCCGCTCTGGTTAAGGAGGTGCATATGGGAGTTGCAGAGGTCTTCACCGAGTTCGGCGACATCTACCTCCAGTCGGTCCTTTCGACCTGGCTCATGACCGCCGTCTGCTTCGCGGGCGGCCTCACGCTCGGCATCATCATCACGGTGCTGCGCGTGTCGCCCATCAAGCCCCTGCGCACCGTGGGCGATGTCTACGTGCAGCTCTTCCGCAACATCCCCACCGTGTCGCTTCTGGTGATCTTCGTGTACGCCCTGCCGTATCTCGGCGCCACGCTCCCGTACCGCACCTGCCTTTTGGCCTGCGTCATCCTCATCGTCTCGGCGTTCGCATCCGAGAACTTCATGAGCGGCATCAACGCCATCGGCGTCGGCCAGATCGAGGCGGCGCGCTCCGTGGGTCTCTCGTTCACGCAGATCATCCGCCTCGTGGTCATCCCGCAGTCGCTGCGCACCACGGTGCTCCCCATGACGAACCTCCTCATCGCGACGCTGCTCACCACCGCCATGGGCTCGCAGGTGCCGCTCACGCCGCCCGAGCTCACCGGCATGGTGAACTACGTCAACTCCCGCTCGGTGGCGGGCATCTCGGCGTTCGTGGTCTCCGCGATCTGCTACGCCGGCACATCGGTCGTCCTCGGGTTCCTCGGGAACCGCCTCGATAAGAAGGTGAGGATCCTCCGATGAGCGCAACGGTTTCCATGAGGGACGCCCTCTACGAGGCGCCCGGTCCCAAGACGCGCAGGCGCGTGGCCATCGGCACGGCGATCTCGCTCGTCGCCCTGGCCGCGCTCGTCGCCTTCGTCATCAGGCAGTTCTACATCAACGACCAGCTCAACCCCCGTTACTGGAGCTTCTTCGCCCGCTGGACCACCTGGCGCTTCCTGCTCACCGGCCTTATGGGCACGGTGCGGGTCGCGCTTATGGCGGGCGTCCTCGCCATTTTCCTCGGCCTTCTGCTCATGCTCGGCCGCATCAGCTCCAACAAGGTGCTCTCGACCGTCTGCCACGTGATCACCGACCTCTTCCGAAGCCTTCCCAGCCTGCTTCTGATCTACTTCTTCTTCCTGGTCATCCCCAGGTACGGCCTCAAGATGCCGTCGTTCTGGATGATCACGGTGCCGGTGGCGCTCGCCGCCTCGGGCGTTCTCGCCGAGGTCTTCCGCGCCGGCGTGAACGCGGTTCCCAAGGGCCAGACCGAGGCAGCCATGTCGCTCGGCATGACGCATGGCAAGATCACGCGCAAGATCGTGCTGCCGCAGGCGCTGCGCATCGTCATCCCCAGCCTCGTGTCGCAGCTCGTCGTCGTGGTGAAGGACACCACGGTTGCCTACGTCGTGAGCTATCCGGACCTCATGCAGAACGCGCGCGTGCTCATCTCCAACTACGATGCGCTCGTCTCGATGTACTTCGTCGTCGCGCTCATCTACATCGCCATCAACTACGCCACCAACCGGTTCTCCATCTACCTTGCGCACCGATCCGGTTCCAAGATCATCTCGCGCACCGAAGAGAACCCCGTGTAAGGAGGAGCGTCCATGACCGCCGAGTATGCAGGCCCCATCATCGAGATGCGCCATGTGGACAAGCACTTCGGTCAGCTCCACGTTCTCAAGGACATCAACCTCACCGTCGAGAAGGGCGAGGTCGTGGTGCTCATCGGTCCTTCGGGCTCGGGCAAGTCCACGCTGTGCCGCACCATCAACCGCCTCGAGACCATCGACTCGGGCGAGATCCTGTTCCAAGGCGTCAAGCTGCCCGAGGAGGGCAAGGAGCTCGCCGCGCTGCGCGCCGAGATCGGCATGGTGTTCCAGAGCTTCAACCTCTTCGCGCACAAAACCATCCTCGAGAACGTCACCATGGGCCCCATCGAGGTGCTCCGCAAGTCCAAGAAGGAGGCCGAGGCGGAGGCCATGGAGCTGCTCCGCCGCGTGGGTGTGGCCGAGCAGGCTGCCAAGGTGCCCGCGCAGCTCTCGGGCGGCCAGCAGCAGCGCGTGGCCATCGCACGGAGCCTCGCCATGCATCCCAAGGCCATGCTCTTCGACGAGCCCACCTCCGCGCTCGACCCCGAGATGGTCGGCGAGGTGCTCGACGTCATGGTGGAGCTCGCCAAGCAGGGCATGACCATGGTTGTGGTCACGCACGAGATGAACTTCGCGCGCCGTGTGGCCAACCGCGTGGTCTTCATGGCCGATGGCCAGATCGTGGAGCAGAACACGCCCGACGAGTTCTTCGACCATCCCCAGAGCGACCGTGCGCGCGACTTCCTGAACTCCATCAAGGGCCACTGATTGAGATACTTATAATCTCTGTGGGGAGTATCCGTCTGCAGAGACCGAAGGAATTCCGTATGCACGCCCCGCTCAGATATCAGCTGACCGCCCATGACTGCGGTCCGGCATCCGTCTTGAACGCCCTTGCGGTCCTGTTCGAGGTCAACGAGCTTCCGCCCGAAGTCCTGAAGCATATCTATGCCGTCACGCTCGATCGCTACATCGGTCCCGATGGGTCGCGCGGGGGAACCTCCGGGACATCGCTCGCCTACCTTGCCTGGTGGCTCAACGACTACGCGTTCCGCACGGGATTCCCCGTGCAAGCTCGTGCGCTCGAGGGCGACGAGGTGAGCCTCGGGGAAGGCTCCTTCATCGACGAGAAGGTGAAGGACGGGGCGGTTGCCGTGGTGGAGTGCTGCTTCGGATACGACCACTACGTGCTCGTCACCGGCATCGAGGGCGATACGGTCAAGCTGTTCGATTCGTGGTATTGCGCATGGCCCCCTTCAGAGCCCATGCCGATTCGCGTCGTCGGCGTCGTACCGGTGGACGATGCGCCATTCTCGCACAACCGTCTTGTCGAGCGTCGGGTCTTCGAGGAGCCTTCGGGGACGGCGTATTCGCTCAATGCGAAGTGCGGGCGCGATGCGGTGGTGTTCTGGCGCACCGATGGTTCGGGGGTCTCATGACATCCATCCTGTTTATCTGCCACGGCAATGTGTGCCGCTCCACCATGGCCCAGTTCGTCTTCGAGCATCTTGCGTGCGAGCGCAGGGTGCAGGAGCGCTTCTCGGCGGATTCCGCTGCGACGAGCCGCGAGGAGATCGGCAAGGACGTACATCGCGGTACGAGGCGCAAGCTCGCCGAGATGGGCATCGCCTGCGGGCACCACCGCGCCCGCCAGATGACACGCGCCGACTACGATGCCTTCGACCTCATCATCGGCATGGACGCCGAGAACCTCGACGGCATGTACCGCATCCTCATGGACGAGACGGGCTACGGCTGGAGTTGGCGTCCCGTGAGCGCGGCGGAGGCTGCCAAGGCGGATCCCGAGGGC
>CAMZCV010000109.1 GCA_947305035.1 uncultured Coriobacteriales bacterium
CTGGAAGTACCTGCGCGAATGCGGACGAAGCTTCGACGTCATCGTCAACGACGCCTTCTCCGGCGCCCGACCTCTGGGTGCGCTTGGAAACGCCGAGGGAGCGACGCTCATCCGCGAGCACCTCACCGAGCGGGGCATGTATCTCGCCAACGTGCGCTCGCCGCTCGAGGGGCGCAAGGCAGCCGTTCTCGAGCAGGTCAAAGATGCGTTTGGGCGGGGATTCGGCAACGTCGAGGTTATACCCGAGCGACCGGGGGAGCCCACGGTGCTTGCGAACAACGTGGTTGTTGCGCGGGTGGAAGCCTAACCCCAAGCGTAGAGGCCGATGAACGGAGCTGCCGCGGATGCGCCGTCGGCATCATCCTGCTGCTCGTCGGATTTCTGCTCCTGTTTGGAATCGTCGTCGGGGAGCAGCGCGCCTGCCGTGCAGGATGTGCATCCCTTCATGGCGCCAAAGAGCAGCGCCGCCAGCAGGAACAGGGCGACAAGCAGGTATTTGAGCATCTTGAGGAGCCTTTGGCGACGCTCCTTGGCATCGTCTACCTCGATCTCCTCCTCGGGTGGCGCCACCTCGGGCTTCTCGTCCTCGAGAACGCGGACGATGGGCGTTGCATCGGGAAGGCTCATGAGGTCGGTGTTGGGCGGCTGTTGGAGCACGCCCGCGAGCGACGTGGCGAGAACAGCCGAGAGTGCCACCTTGCCGGTGGTCTTCCCCAGCTCCTTTGCCTCCTCCGACAGCTCGGCCGCCAGCTCTTCGAGGCTTATCTCCCGCTCGTCATCCATGGTGCGCACCTCCATGGTTCTGTTATACCCACATAATAAGCAAAGCACCCGCCCCAATGGGGCGGGTGCTCATGCGTACGCGCTGGTTGCAAGCGCAGGCGGCCTACTCGGCAGCCTCTACTGCGGGAGCCTCGGCAGCCTTCTTCTCGAACTCGGCGGCACGGCGGGCCTTCTCGGCAGCCTTTGCCTCGGCAGCAGCCTTGCGGGCGGCCTCGGTGGCAGCGGCCTTCTCGGCCTTGGCGGCCTTGGCCTTGGCGGCAGCGTCGAGACGTGCCTGAGCGGCAGAACCGAACTTGTCGGCGAAGCGCTGGACGCGACCGCCGGTGTCGACGAGCTTCTGGGTGCCGGTGTAGAACGGGTGGCACTTGTCGCACAGGTCGAGGCGCATCTCGGGCTTGGTGGCGCGCGTCACCCACGTGTTACCGCAGCTGCAGCGGACGGTGCACGCCATGTACTGGGGGTGGATACCTTTTTTCATAGCAGGACTCCTTTTCTGCGCCCTGGTTTCCGACCAGGGCAGGGGTGGTGCGTCTTGGTTTCCGACCAAGACAGTCAAGCTTTGGAAGTGTACCATGTATTGGGGACGATAGCAATATCTTCACACAGGAGGAACCGATGTTTCTTGCCATCGACGTGGGCAACACGCAGACCACCATCGGGCTGTTCGACGATTCGGGCACGTTCGAGCACGGCTGGCGCATGTCGACCAACGCTACCGACACCTCCGACATGCTCCATTCGCGCCTGTGGGGATACTTCGGCAAGGACGGCTACGACATCGGGTCCATCTCCGAGGCGGGCGTCGCCTGCGTGGTCCCCGTGCTCTCGCGCGCGTGGCGCAAGTGCCTCGCATCCATCATGGGCCGCGAGCCGCACATAGTGAGCGCCGGCGAGAATTACGGCATCGAGATCGACATGCCCGACCCGCGCCAGGTGGGTGCCGACCGCATCGCCAACGCCATCGCCGCGCGCACGAGCTATGGCGCGCCGGTTATCGTGGTCGATTTCGGCACCGCCACCAATATCGACGTGGTGGATGCCCGCGGAGCGTACCGCGGCGGAACCATCGCACCGGGCCTCATGCTTTCCGCCGACGCGCTCTTCTCGCGTGCGGCCAAGCTGTCGAGCGTGCCCATCGAGGTGCCGCCCGCAGCGTTGGGCTACGACACCGAGACGGCCGTGCAGTCGGGCCTCGTCATCGGCGCTGCGGTGCAGGCAGAGGGGCTGGTCGCGCGCATCAAGGCCGAGCTGGGCATCGAGGATGCGCCGGTTATCGGTACGGGCGGTCTTGCCCGCACGGTGAGCGGGGCAACGGATCTCTTCGACTTCATCGATCCCGACCTCACGCTGCGCGGCATCTTCGAGATGACCCTCCGCGCCGAGGCCTAGCGTTAAAGCGTTAAAAAGGGACGGGTACAATTTAACGCTCTGGCCAGAGCGTTAAATTGTACCCGTCCCTTTTTAACGCTTTAACGGTCGTCGGGAAGGTAGAGGCTCTCGTCGGGCTTCTCGCGTTTTCCCGCACTCTGAACCACGTCGAACAAGCTCTTCATCTTGCGCTTCTTGGCCAACGCGGCTTCGTCGATGCGGCGGAGCTTGCCCATCGAGATGAGCAGCTCGCACATGACGCGGAACCCTCCGCACGACGCCGCAAACGGCTCCTCGCGCTTATCGCGCGTCTTGAACGTGATGCCGCCCTGCGACGTGGTGCGGTCGTCGACGATGCGCACGTCATTCCATGTGTACGAACGCGTCTTGCCCAGGAAGTCGGTGAGCTCGACGCCCTCGGGCCCCACCGCAACCTGGCGGTTCTTCCACACGAGCAGCATGAACGCAGCCAGCGCGGTCATGACGACGCCGCCCAGCAGGATGAGCCCCGCCATCATACGGGCGGTTCCGGGCTCGGTGGTCACGATGTTGAATACGCAGGTTGCGGTCATGACCAGGCCGAATACAAGCAGGAACAGGTATCCGCGCAGATTGCTCTGGGTATGCTCGGTGCAGACTGCGGAGGTTGGAGCCTGCTCGTCCATCAGCTCTTCCACGGCTACTTCCATTCGAGCTCGCCGAGATCGGATATAACCAGACCAACGCGCTGCTCGCGCGGGAGCACCTTGACGGGCGCGTTGGCGTACTCGAAGAAGCGCACTGGGTCGTGCATGAGGTCCTCCATGGGAAGGACCACGTAGTCGCGCTCGCCCATGCGCGCGTGCGGCAGGGTGAGCTTCTTGCCCGAATGGCGCTCCCCCTCAACCCACTCGAGGTCGCAATCGATGGTGCGGTCGCCGAAGCCGTCCTGCCCCTTGGGACGCACGCGTCCCAGCGTGTCCTCCACCTTGAGCAGCTCGTCGAGCAGGACGAGCGGGTGCAGCTCGGTGCGGATCTCCACCACCGCGTTGGCGACGGAGGACGAGATGCCGTAAGCGGGTTGCGTCTCGTAGGCATGGCTCACCTGGACCACGCAGGTGAGCGGGATGTGGTCGATCAGCGAGACGGCGCGCGCGAGGTTGTCGAGGCGGTCGCCCATGTTGGATCCCAGCGAGACGAACGCCTGGCGGGGATCCTTGCGGTTGACGGCCCAGTACGAATTGACCGCCTGCGCCGTTCCGGCGACATCGTGCACGCGCAGGACGCGAGCACCGGCGGCGACGGATGAGAGGGCGACGCCGATAGAGGCGGCATCGCGGGCGGCAGCGTCCTTCTCGCCCGAGACGGCACCGACGAAGCGCTTGCGCGAAACGGCGCACATGAGGGGGTAGCCCATCGACACCATGGAGCGGGTGGCACGTTGGATGACCACGTCCTGGTTGGCGTCCTTGTCGAAGCCCGCGCCGGGATCGACGCAGATGCGCTCCTTTGCGATGCCCGCGCGCATGAGCGTGCGCGCCGAATCGCCGAGGAAGCCCATCACGTTGCGCATGATGGGGGCCTCTTCGGGCAGCGTGAAGCGCTGGCTGGACGGAACGACGCGCGCAGGTTTGGTGTCGTCGAGGATGACCTGCTTGCGCGCGGGGCGCTCCTCGAGGGTGCGGTCCCAGTGGGTGATGACGCAGCCGCAGTTGGATGCCGCAGCCACCTCGACCATGGCGGGGCTGGTGAAGCCGGTAACGTCGTTGATGATGGACGCACCGAGGCGCACGCACATCTTGGCGACATCGGGATGGCGCGTGTCGATGGAGATGATGGCGTCGGGCACGGCTGCGAGGATCTTGCGGATGACCGGAACGACGCGCTCGGCCTCCTCGTTGGGCGAGACGGGCTTGTGGCCCGGACGCGTGGACTCGCCCCCCACGTCGATGATGTCGGCGCCCTGATCGAGCATCGCAAGGGCATGCTCCACGGCCGCGCTCACATCGAGGTGCTCTCCTCCGTCGGAGAAGGAGTCGGGGGTGACGTTGAGGATGCCCATGATGCGCGGGCGCGTAAGCGAGATCTCGTGGTTACCGCACTGCCAGACTGCGTATCCCTCTTTGAGCATGGTGGTAAGGCCTTTCTCGGAGCCACGGGCGCCGAACGGTTTCAGCTGCGTTTGCCTTCTCCCCTATTGTAGCGCGTTCCTGCACATTCACTCAAAAATCGAATGCAGCTGCAATGTCGCAGGCACAGACGAGGTCGGCATAGGCGTCTTGGGGCGTCGGCTCGAGGTTGCAGATGATGAGCTTGCTGCCCTGGAAATAGCGCACGAGCCCCGCCGCAGGGTACACGACGAGCGATGTACCGCCCACGATGAGCACGTCTGCGCGGGCGATGGCGTTGATGGAGCCCATGATGCACTCCTCGTCGAGCGACTCGCCGTAGAGCACCACATCGGGCTTGATGAGGCCGCCGCAGTCCTCGCAACGCGGGATGCCCTTGGTGCCGAGGATCCACTCGGCGGAGTATGTCTTGCCGCACCTGGTGCAGATGTTGCGGTGAACCGAGCCGTGCAGCTCGAAGACCTTCTTCGAGCCCGCCAGCTGATGGAGGCCGTCGATGTTCTGTGTGACGACGCCCGTGAGCTTGCCCTCGCTCTCGAGCTCGGCGAGCTTGAGGTGCGCCTGGTTGGGCTTGGCGTCGAGCGCGATCATGCGCGTGCGGTAGAACTCGTAGAACTCGGCAGTGTGCGTGAGGTAGAAGTCGTGGCTGAGCATCTCCTCGGGAGGATAGGCGAACTTCTGGTGGTAGAGGCCGTCTGCGCTGCGGAAGTCTGGGATGCCGCTGGCAGTGGAAACCCCTGCGCCACCAAAGAACACC
>CAMZCV010000110.1 GCA_947305035.1 uncultured Coriobacteriales bacterium
AGGCTGCACTGCGCGCCTCGAGGAGCTCCCGCACATCCTCGAGCAGCACATCCCCGTGCTGCCCGTCCTCGACGACGTCGCGCTGGCATCCGAGTTCAACCGCCTTTGCGGAGACCTGCAGTGCCTCGACCGCCACGCGCAGGATGACGACCCCACGGCGCTCCCTTACCGTGAGCGGCTCGAACGCTTCCTCGGGTCGGTGCTCGTCGGCGACGATCTCGCCGCCCGCGTGCGCGCCGCGTTCGACGCATACGTCTTCCTGAGCTACCGCAAGCGCGACCGCGCCGAAGCACAGCAGGTGATGCGCCTCATCCACGCGAACCCGCTCTGCCGCGACATCGCCATCTGGTACGACGAATTCCTTGTACCCGGCGAGGGTTTCAACCAAGCAATCATGGATGCGCTCGAGAAAAGCTCCGCCTTCGCGCTTGTCGTGACACCGAACCTTTTGGAAAACCCAAACTACGTAATGACTACCGAGTGGCCGGCTGCGCACGACGCTGGAAAGCCCGCAATCCCCATCGAGGCGCTTCCCACCGACCCCGCCAAGCTGGCGGCGCTCTATGCGGGTCTCGGAGACTCCGTCTCCGCCGAAGATCGCGCCGCAGTTGCATCGCGTCTCGTCGGTGCCCTGCGCGAGACCGCGCTCGAGGCGCATGCGGGCGACCCCGCGCACGACTACCTCATCGGCCTCGCGTACCTCTCGGGCATCGATGTGGAGGTCGACCGCAACCGCGCGCTCGAGCTCATAACCGCCGCTGCGAACGGAGGCCTGCCGGAGGCGTGCGAGCGCCTCGTCGCGATGTACCGCACCGGCGAGGGCGTAACCCGCGACTACCGCACCGCCATCGACTGGCAAGAACGGCTCATCAAAATCCTCAAATGGGTGGCAGAAGACGATCCCACAGAGGAGAACCGAGCTAAGCTCTGCGATGCATACGCCGCGCTCGGAGATGACTGCCTCAAGGCCGCTTGGCTGGGAAAGGCGCAGAAAGCGTACAATTCCATGCTCGATTGCGCCATTGCTCTCGACCAGATGGAGGGAGTTGACGCTCGTTCGAAGGTGTCGGATGCCTGCACGAAGCTCGGAGAGCTCTATGCTGCAGACGGCGCAATCTCGCACGCGGAGGATTTCTTCAAATATGCCCTCGACTTCGACATGGCCCTGGTGGAGGAGGCGGAATCATCCGACCAGACCGTTGCGTGCTGGCGCAGGCTCGTACGCTCATGCGGGAACATGGGCGAGCTGAAGGCCGAGAAGGGCGACTTCGGATGGGCTCGGAAGTGTTACGAGGATTCCCTGAGGTTCTCCCGCAAGCTGGCGGAGTGGACAGGCTCCGTCATCGATCGCCGTGGGCTCGCGCAATCATGCGCCCGTCTTGGCCGCTTCCATAAGGAGCACCGAGGCTTCTCCCTCGACAAGGCGCCCTACGAACCGCTCTTCCAAGAAGCCGCGCGGATTTCGGAGGAGCTCGAGGCAGAGACGGGATCGGCGTGGAGCAAACGCGACCTTGCAGAAGCGTATCTGACCCTTGGAGATCTGAGTTCGGGCAAAGGTGGCGCCGCTGCAACGATGGAGTGGTGCTCGAAGGCGCTCGGCATCATCGAGAGCCTCGCGGAGCAGACGGATTCCATCGAGGACCGCAGGCTGCTCGCACGTGCCGCACGCTCGTACAGCGCTTCTGCGCGCAAGGCAGATGACTTCGGAATCGCGAACCCTTGGAGCAGGCGCGCGTACGACGAGTCGTCAAGGCTCTGCCTCGAGGCGGGCTCGCGAGCCGCATATCTCGAGTTTGCCCAGTCCTGCCGCGAGCTTGCGCGCGTATATGCTGCAAGGGGTATCAGGGGCCGGGCACGCGATGCGTACAAGGAGGCGATCGACGCGGACCAGCATGCCCAGTTCCTCGTACCCGCGTCCATGGAGAAGACCTTCCTCGAGCCGTTGAACGGCATGGTGGAGTCCTGCATGGGGCTCTCGTATCAATACATGCTGGATAAGATGTACGTTTGGGCTCGGGCGATAGACGGAGTCGGTGCGGCTATCGCCGACGAAATCGCCGAGAAGACGGAAGATACTGTCAAGGCGGCCGAGATGCGCTCCATCGCAAACGCGCTTCGCCAACAATGCGACGAGGCGAAGAAGGCGCAGTATAAAGCCGATCCCTGCTCCATCATCGATGAGATCGAACGCGCAGGATTACCTTGGTCGGAGCTGGATAAGCTGAAGGAGAAGACCGGCGAGCAGAAGGAGGAGCCTGCTCCCATGGTCTCCGAACCGAAACCCGAGCCAACTCAGACGTCCAAGCCCAAGCCAAGCCCCCAGAATATGTTCGCGCCCAAGCGCCCGCGCTTTGCAATCGTCTTCTACTCGCTCGAGGGCAACACGCGCCTCGCAGCAACGGAGCTTGCAAAGCGCATCGATGCAGACCTTTTCGAAATTCGAACGGTGAAGCCGTACCCCGCAAAGGGACCTCTCAAGATCCTCGTGGGCGGAAAGGATGCAACGTTCGACCGCCGCCCGGAGATCGAGCGGATCGATGCGGACTTCGACGTCTACGATCTTATTGTTATCGGCACCCCCGTATGGGCCGACAAGGTGTCCGCACCCATCAACAGCCTCCTTGAGAACCGCAGCCTTCATGGGTTCGGTATCGCGCTGCTCGTCACGAGCGCATCGGGAGAAACAGACAAGTGCGCGGATGATCTCGCGAAAAAGGCAGGGCTGCGTGTGAAACCGCGTACCCTGAGCCTCAAGAACCCGCTGAAGATGGACGCAGACGAGCTCGCAGCGCAAATCGATGCGTTCGCAGCGGAACTGAAGCAGATGAAGAACAGCGACTTCTTCTATTAGTGCAGAAGGTTGACCGTTCTTTGAGACGGGCTATCCTTCGTGGCGCGTGTCGAGCGGGATGAACTTGGTGTCCTCGGCGATGAAGGCCAGACGCACCGTTCCCGTCTCGCCCGAGCGGTTCTTCGCGATGATGCACTCCGCCACGCCCCAGTCGGGACGGTTGGGCCGCTCAGCCTCCTCGGTGGTGAGCGAGCGGTCGAGCAGCAGGACGATGTCGGCGTCCTGCTCGATGGAGCCCGACTCGCGCAGGTCGGCGAGCTGCGGGCGCTTGGCACGCGAGTCCTCTCCCCTGCCGCCGCCACGGCTCTCCACCTGACGGTTGAGCTGCGAGAGCGCGATGACGGGCACGCCGAGGTCCTTGGCGAGGATCTTGATGGCGCGGCTCATCTCCGAGACCTCGGTGGCGCGGCTGTCGGAGCGGCGTCCGGAACCGGGCGAGAGGAGCTGCATGTAGTCGATGACCACGAGCCCTTCCTTCTTGCCGTTGAGGATGCGGCGCGCCTTGGCGCGGATCTCGGTGACCGTGGTGCCTGCCGTGTCGTCGATGGTGATGTCGAGCTGCGAGAGCTTATCGGTAGCCTCGATGATGTTGATCCAGTTGGCGTCGCGGATAAGTCCCGCGCGAATCTCGCGCATGTGCACGCCGGTGGCCTCGGAGGCAAGCAGGCGCTGCGCAATCTCAACCTTGCTCATCTCCATGGAGAAGAACGCAACCGAAGCGCCCTCGCGCGCCGCATTGACGGCGATGTTGAGCGCGAACGACGTCTTTCCCACGCCGGGGCGCGCGCCGATGACGATCATCTGGCCCGCACGCAGCCCGAGCAGGCTCCTATCGATATCCGAGAAGCCCGTGAGGATGCCCTGACGTGCGCCCTTGTTCTTGCTCATCTCCTCGAGCGTGACGAAGTAGTCGGACATGATGTTGCCCAGGCCTTCGTAGCTCGCGCGTACCGAGCGCCCGGTGACCTCGAAGAGCATCTGCTCGGCGCGGTCGACGACCTCCTTGGTATCCTCGGGCGCGTTGTATGCGAGCGCCGAGATGCTGGCCGTGGTCTTGATCATGGAGCGCAGGATGGCATCGCGGCGGAGTAGGTCGATGTGGTTGCGCCATGCATCGAGCACGTAGCTCTCGCCAAGGCCCACGAGGTGCTCGGGGCCGCCCGCCTTCTCGAGGTTGCCCTCGCTGCGCAGCACGTCGGCAAGCGTGATCATGTCGATGGGCCTGCCCTCGTCGAACATGCGCTTGATGGCATTGAAGATGATGCGGTTGGCGGGGTTGTAGAAGTCATCGCCCTCGAGCTCGATGAGGCACTCCTGGAGCGCATCCTGGTTCCAGATCATCGCGGAGAGAACAGCCTGCTCTGCCTCAAGGTTCTGAGGCATGGGACGATCGGCGCGCGCAATGGGCGCCTGGGCGAGATTGACATCGTCATACGAAGCGGGCATAAGCCCTCCTGTCGGGAGAATTCTGGCGAGTGTGAGCGGAATAATACCCTACTTTGGATTGCCCTGAAGGGCGGAATTGGTATGCTTTTTGGTCTTCAACAGCACTTGTCGATTAACTTCCCGCACATGCTGCGCTTTTGGCACTTTTCAACGTTTTCAACATTTTTAGAAGTTTTCCGTGAAAGGAGTTTTCAACATTTCATCTTTTCCGCGGATTTATTCATAAACGTTTATATAATCCCTAAAGGCCCGCTGGATAATACTCGTGTAAAAACTTATTTCCGCAGGTAGACTGCCCAATAGATGCATTCCCAACGAGAAAGCCCCACTCCCGGCGAACGGGATGTGGGGCTATCGTGAAAACCTGAGAACACGTGTGCGGCCGATGCGGCAAGCCTTGTACCTGCGCTTTGTGTTGAAAACCGCAGGTACAAGGGCTAGCCCTCGGAAGGGCCTTAAATGCTACTCAGCAGCCTCCTCAACGGCTTCCTCGGCGGCCTTCGCGGCAAGCGCTGCGATGGTGCCCTCGGGGACGACGTTGAGCTGAACCTTGGCGTTGACGTCGCGGTACAGGCCAATCTCGATCTCGTGGGTACCGGCGCGCTTGATGCTGCCCTCGCGGGAGATGCGCTTGCGGTCGATCTCGATGAGTTTGATGTCGTCGATCTGGCGCGCGAGCTG
>CAMZCV010000111.1 GCA_947305035.1 uncultured Coriobacteriales bacterium
TTCACGATGGGGCTGCTCTTGTCCAGGCGCCTGCCCAGCGGAGCGAGGATCCTGTCGAGGACGAGCATCACCTGCTCCTCCGAGTCGAAGGATCGGGCGAAGGGCATGAGCCTGCCCTCACGCTCGTAGAAGATGGAGGACGGTCCGTTGATGAGGACCTCGCTCACAGCGTCATCGTCCATGAGCGGCTGGATGGGGCCGAGACCGCACACCTCGTCGAGCACTTGCCGGATCAGGATGTCATGGCTCTCGAAGGGCACCTGCTCGCGCTGCGTGTTGAGGATGGAGCGGAGGGCGACCTCCAGCTCAGCTCGAGCACGCTCTGCCGATTCCTGGGAGATGCGGGCGGCGACCACCTGGAGGCCGAGGCGCTCGATGAGTTCCCCCTTGAGCCGTCTGCGCTGCTCGACGAGCTCTTGCGCGGCCGTTTCCTCCGGAGCCTGCCCCTGCGCCTGCACGCGCTCGAGCACGCCCATCTAGCTCGCCTCCCTCGTGCGGGGGAAGCGCCAGAACCGTTTCTTCACCGACGGCTCGCGCGACGCACGAAGCGCCTCATCATTGTCGGGAAGGCATCCGAGCTCGACGAGTATCTGGGCGAGGCAGGATGCCACCGAACGAGAGAAGTCGCTCTCGTAGCGTGCAAGCTCTGCCGCAAGACCCTCCTCGAGCATCTGAGAGACCTCCCGCCCGCCTTCGAAGACCCAAAGCGGACGGGCCACTTCGAGGCCGACCTCGGCACGACCAAGCGAGAAATCAGGTTCGCCATATGGGTCGGCATGGTTTTCCAGACGCATGATGCGCGTGCGCGCCACTCCCAGGCGAACGGCAAGTCCTCCCATGCGGGCGAGAGCTGCGAGCGAGGATGCCCTGCTGTCATAGACGAGCACCACCCTGTCAGCGTGTTGGAGAGCCTCCGCAACGGCATCCGTGGTTGTCGAAGAGGTATCCACCAGCACCAGGTCTGCATGTCCACGCACATAGGAGAAAAGCCCAGGCAGATGGGGCGAGACGGTTTCCGCCGTCTCGGGAAGAGCGCATGGACCCCAGAGGTCTATTCCGTCGCACACGTTGAGCGCAATCCCTGCAGCAGCAGGTTGGTCTGCCCCATCGAGCAGAGCGAGATCTCCGCCGCGCTTGAGACCGAAGCACGAGAAGAGATTGCCGTTGGCCAGATCGAGGTCGACGAGGGCGATGCGCATGCCCCATGACGCAGCTATATGGGCTGCGACCGCGGTGATGGACGTCTTGCCCACGCCTCCCCTGCCCGAGCAGAGGACCACAAGCGGTGCCGGTGCACCAGCCCCATCCCGCGCCTGTTCGGTTGGTGGCATTCCCGGTTGCGCGCTCTGTTGCGTTGCTTCGCGCACGGGATGGGGCTTTGGCGCACCGGCCTCGACAACGCGGGTGATTCCCGCGCTCATGGCGCGCGAGCGCAGCGATCCCGAGGCGTTTTCCACCACGAGGACCACCTCGCGCGCGCACCCATCGAGAACGACAGCGGCGCAGAGGTTGATATCGGAGACACCGCTCTTGCTGAATCCCGCCAGGGCAACGCATCCTTCGTCGCCCTGTGCAAGGACAGCCTCCCTGAACGCGGACGCCGATGCGACATGCGAGCATCCGGCGTTGGGATAGAGCTCGTGAGCGATTTCGAACAGTTCGTCTTTCCTAGAGGAAGGACAGCAGCAAAGGCAATGTATTGCGTACATTTATCCCTCGTTTTCCTCGGTTTTCTCAGAAGTCTTGGATGGTTTTTCCCGTGATGCTTCTGCGGCAGGCTCCGCTGCTTCATCCGGAACGTCGGCATTCTCATCGACGGCATCATCCGCCTCGGCAGGGACATCGGTCGGCGCGACGGCAAGCTCCGTCTCGGCGAACTCGACGTCTTCTGCAGGAACCACAAGGCGCAGGTCCCCCCGAGCACTCGCACCCAGCACCGCGCTCACATCGTCGGGATGAACAGCGAGCAAGATGCTCTGGGTTTGCGAGAAAGATGTTGCCTCGACGGGAGATGCAAGGACGAGCGCGCTCCCCGTGAGCAGGACGGTGCCGTTGGAACCCACCGCATAGGCGACGACGCGCGTTCCGGCAGAGATGCTGCGCGACAGCCCGAGCTTATCGGTTAGGGGCAACGACAGCGCGACGAAGCCTGCAGGAACGTCGAGTCCGCTCGTGCCATCGCGGAAGTTTAGCTGCGTCAGCGGGAGCCCCTGCGCAAGGGGAACGGTGACCTGTCTGCCCAAAACATCCTCAACGCGCGTGATCGCCTGCGCGGGTGCAAGGTCGGAAAGCCATTCCCTTACCGAAACGGATCCGGCATCGACAACATCCCCGCTCTCGAGCGTGCGCGTCGCTACAACCAGGCTCACCACCTCGCCGCCATAGCGCGCGAGGGCATCCGTGCGGACGCGCTCCGCCTCGGCCTTCACCTCCCTGCCATAGAGCAGGCACGCGCCAAGCGCCGCCAAGCTGCAAAGAACCGCTGCGATCAACCTCGTTCTGCGCGACATGCGATTAAACCCTGCTTTCTTCTCGAAGATGCTCGAGAGCGATTGTGGGGCAGGGTCATGTTGATAACCGAGACGTTCTCGGAAAGGCTTGCACGAGGCTTTCGCTCTTCTGACACCAAACTTGCACGCAGAAAGCAATTCCCTGCTCAGCGCTTCAAAACATGCCGTGGCACGCGGTACGTCCAATCAAAAGAATCTGCATTTCCGCAGGAAACCACCGAGCTAATTCCATGGCACCGTCATCTCGTGTCAATCGTCGTCGGAGTGAAAAACCGCACCTCCCCTGAGGTGCGGAAATGCTCTAGAATGAAAGCGTTGATTAATCGCGTGCGATTATATTGTGCTTTGAAAGGATTGCTACCAATGCCCGACTTCGATCCCCTTGCCCTCGAGAATCAGCTGTGCTTCCCCCTCTATGCCGCTTCCAAGGAGCTCACGCGCCGCTACAAGCCGTTCCTCGATCCTCTTGGGCTCACCTACACGCAATACGTCACCATGATGGCCCTCTGGGGCCATGATGGCGTCACCGTGGGCGAGTTGGGCAGCAGGCTATATCTCGATTCGGCAACCCTCACGCCGCTTCTCAAGCGGTTGGAGGCGCATGGTTACGTCGACCGCAAACGATCCGCCGAAGATGAGCGCGAGGTCATCGTTTCCTTGACCGACAAGGGGCGGGAGCTTCGCGAGAAGGCAGTCAGCGTCCCCTACTGCATGGCGGGATGCATCGGCATCTCCCCCGAAGATGCCATCCAGCTCAAAGCGCTGCTCGAGAAGCTGCTCAGCTCGTTTTAACGGTGCTCTTTCCGGCGGACCTCAGCATCGGGGATGAACCTCTCGAAGATGCCGATGCCTCCCCTGTCCTCGCAGATGAGCAGCTCTTCTTCTGAGCGCAGGGTCCAACCCACATAGGCGCCGCCGAGAACCCTGGTGGCGAGCACATTCGAGGGCATCCATGAGTCGTGGAAGCGATAGGCGATGAAGTCGGGGCGCGTCAGCGCGTTGGCGGCGAGTGCGGTGGCAACCGCGTCGACCGCAAGACCCATCCCGCTTCGCTGCGAGCGCGCGAGGAAATTCTGCGAGAGCTGACCGCGGAACACATCGTCGCGATGGTCGTGCAGCCACTTCACCGCATGCGGATCGAAGCTCTCCACGCAATATGGAACGGAATGCCGGTCGAGCTCCGCCATCACCGCCTCCGTCAGGCGGGCATGGTTGCCACCGGCCGTCTTCACCTCCACGATGAGCGGAATGCCGGGAGCAAGGCTCTCGTAGGCATCCAGCACATCGGAGAACAGCGGGATGCCCTCCTCGGTTCCGGAAAGGCGCAGCTCAAGCACCTCATCGAAAGTGAGCTCCTCGATAATTCCCTTCACACCCGTCATGCGCTCGATATACGAGTCGTGGATGACCACAAGGCGATAGTCTTCCGTGAAATGCACGTCGAGCTCGGAACCGAACCCCATGCGTGCAGCTCGCTCGAATGCTGCAAGCGAGTTCTCGGGGATGCCGAGCTCGGGATCGTAGAGACCGCGATGTGCATAGCGGAAGCGCCGCAGATACTCCCAAGTGCGTTCGCGCTCATCCGATCTGGAACGCGGAGCGACGACAGCGCATGCAGCTCCAAACAAAGCCGCCCCAGCGAGAGCGCCACCAACGAGCCCCTTGTTCATGATGCCTACGCCTCCTCGGGAATGAGCGTGGTCACGCCATCGACCTCGACCATGCGGTAGCCTTCTTCGTGCGGGCACACATGCGCAAGCACACGGCGCACGTTGGGACCGTCGCTGCGTTCGTAATGCGCCTCGGCTGCCTCGCGCGTGATGCCGCCCTTGGCCTTGCGGCTGATGAGGCGTTCACGCAGGTCCTCTTCCTGCGCACCGATGAAGATGCGGTAGTCGGCCATCTTGGCGAAATCATCCCAGTAGTCCTCATCGAGCAGCAGGTAGTTGCCCTCGATGAGTACGATGTCGGCATAGATGAGCGTTCCTTTGGCGAGCGGGTCATGGCGACGGCGGTCGTAGATGGGCCACGGCATCCTGACCATCACGGGAAGGTTATCCAGCTGCTTCTTGAACTCGTTGAGGTCGACGGTCTCGGGCGCGCCCTTGATGGCCTTGAGCGGGAGCGGCTTGCCGTCGCGCGTGATCGCATGCGTCTTGAGGTAGTCGTTGTAATAGTGGAATCCGTCGAGGCCCACGGACTGAAGCACGTCGCGGCCGAGCTCCTCCTTGGCGAGCAACTCGAGCACGGTGGCGATGGTTGACTTGCCCGCTCCAGGAGGTGCCGCAAGGAAGACCACCGTACGACGCCCCAGACGGTCATGCACGGCCTTCAAACGCCTCAGGAGGGGTAGGAACACGTTATCGACGGTCTCGGCGCTGTAGCTCGCCTGATACTCGTATCCATTGACCTTCACATCGAACGTACGCACGTCATCCA
>CAMZCV010000112.1 GCA_947305035.1 uncultured Coriobacteriales bacterium
AACACCAAGGTCAACTGCGTGCTTATGGACGGTATCAACGACGACGAGTTCGAGGCATTCGAGGTCTTCGCTGCGGAGCAGGGCGTGGAGGTGCGCTTCATCGAGCTCATGCCCATAGGTCCCGCTCTCGATCTCATGTCCGGTGGGACAGTAACCGGACAGGGTGTCCCAAACTGGGACGGCAACCGGACAGGGCGCCCCACAATCATCGCGCCGATCACGAGGCCGTTCTGCTCAACCTGCAATCGCATACGCGTGACGGCAGACGAGCATGCAAAACCCTGTCTCCACTCAGCCGAGGAGATCGATCTGCATGATCTTCACGGCGAGGACCTCGAATATGCCCTGCGCGCGGCGATTCTCGCCAAACCCGCCAGTCATTGCGCAATATGTTGCGGATTGGAGGATAGATGGATCAGCTCACCCACATCGACGACGAAGGCCGTGCCCGCATGGTGGATGTTACCGCCAAGCCCAAAACCGAGCGCATGGCCCGCGCGCACGCCCGCATCACCATGCGCCCCGAGACGCTCGAACTCGTGCGGACCGGAGCCATGAAGAAGGGGGATGTGCTTGCGGTGGCGCAGGTGGCGGGCATCATGGCCGCCAAGCGCACCTGGGAGCTCATCCCGCTCTGCCATCCCATCCAGATCACTGCCTGCAGCGTGGACTTCTCCTTCACCGATGAGGGCATCACCGTTGAGTCGCTCGTGCGCTGTACGGGCGAGACGGGCGTGGAGATGGAGGCGCTCACGGCGGCAAACACGGCTGCGCTCACCATTTACGACATGTGCAAGGCGGTGCAGCGCGACATGGAGATCGACCAGGTCTTCCTGCTCGAGAAGAGCGGCGGGGCCAGCGGCTGGATGCTGAGGGATGATATCTGATGGCAGAGGTTATCGCTGTCTGCACAAGCGTGCGCAAGGGCGAGCGCAAGGTGGTGCGTGAGAGCGTCGAGCTGCGTGCAGGTCACGGCATCGTGGGCGACGTGCATGCGGGCAACTGGCACCGCCAGGTGTCGCTGCTCGCCGATGAAGCGGTTGACGAGATGCGCGCCCGTGGCATCGAGCTCGCGCCCGGAGATTTCGCTGAGAACATCCTCACGCGCGGCATCGACCTGCCTGCGCTTCCCGTGGGCACGGTCCTCGTGGTGGGGGATGCCCTGCTCGCGGTGACCCAGATCGGCAAGGAATGCCATAACGACTGCGAGATAAAACGCCAGGTAGGCATGTGCGTCATGCCTGCGCGGGGCATTTTCTGCGTGGTGCTGCGCGGCGGAACCGTGCGTGCGGGCGACACCGTGCGCGTCCTGGAAGAGGGGGAGCTTGCATGAAACTCATCCGTACCGAAGACGCTGTGGGGCACGTGCTCTGCCACGACATGACCCAGATCATTCCCGGCGTCTCGAAAGGCCCGCGCTTCAAGAAGGGGCACGTGGTTGCCGCAGAGGACATCCCCGTCCTGCTCGATATGGGCAAGACGCAGCTCTACGTGTACGAGCTCGAGCAGGGCATGCTCCATGAGAACGATGCCGCGCGCCGCCTCGCCGCGCTCTGCGGGAGCACCAATCTGCTCTCGAGCGAGCCCAGCGAGGGAAAGATCGAGCTCACGGCCGCCTGCGACGGGGTGTTCCTTGTGGATTCCGAGCGGCTTCTCGCGGTGAATGCCGTCGAAGAGGTGATGATCGCCACGCGCAAGGGCGGGACCGCCGTGAACGCGGGTGACAAGCTCGCCGGTACGCGCGTCATTCCGCTTGTGGTGTCGGAGACGCGGCTGCTCGAGGCTGAGGCAGCGGCAGGGGAGAAACCCCTCATGCGCGTGGAACCCTTCCGCTTGAGGACGGCAGCCATCATCGCAACGGGTTCCGAGGTGGCGAGCGGCCGTATCCAGGATGCATTCACGCCTGCCGTCGAGGCAAAACTGGCAGCATACGGCATCTCCTGCACCTATCGATCCACACCGGGAGACGGTCGCGATGCCATCTGCACGGCAATCGCCGAGGCGCGCAAGCAGGGCGTTGACCTTGTGCTTTGCACGGGGGGCATGAGCGTGGACCCCGACGACAACACGCCCGGTGCGATCAAGGCGAGTGGCGCTCGTATCGTGTCGTACGGAGCGCCCGTGCTGCCCGGTGCCATGCTGCTGGTGGGTTATTTCGATGACGGGATGCCCGTGCTGGGGCTTCCCGGATGCGTGATGTATGCCAAGGCGACCATCTTCGACCTTCTGCTTCCACGCATCGCCGCAGGTATCGAGATAACGAAGCACGACATCGTGGCATATGGCGAGGGTGGGCTCTGCCTGGGCTGCAAGCCCTGCACGTTCCCACACTGCCCGTTCGGGAGATAGCAGCATCTTCGCCTTGAGCGATATCCACACAAATGTGAGTTAAAACATATCAAATTGTACGATGACCTGCATAAACCGCTGACAAAAGAATCTGCACGCGTATAGCCGCAACTTTCTAAATAGTGTGCATTTGCACCAGTGGAAATGGTTAAGATTATTCCGTATGTCCATGCCGATTCCGTAGGGGTTCTCATGCAGATCAAACACTCGAACCGGACCCGCACGATCGCCAACGCAGCAATCTCCGCCATCCTCTCGTGGCTCATGGTCTTCAACGGCCTGCCCATGCAGGCAATCGCCGACGAGATCATGGACGACGGACAGGGCGCCGCCGTCGAGGTCCTCGACGAGGAGGCCGCCCCCGAGGGGGAGGGCGATGCTGCCGATCAGGCGGGCGACCAGGAGCAGGAGCCAGCATCGGACGACGATGCGGATGACGGCTCTGCTGCTTACCCCGAGCCCGAGCCCGAGCTCGACCCGGAGCCTGAGCCTGCAACCTCGGATGACGATGCCTCCGACGAATCCCTCGGCGGTGTTTCCTTCGTCACCGCGGGCGAGGACGACGAGGTCGAGGCCGTCGTGGTTCAGGGCGAGGCCGCGCTCTCCGAGGAGGCTGCCGTCGAGGCTCTCGCAGAGCTCGATGACCTCACATCCGACGAGGCTGCGGAGGTTGGCGGACGTCTCTTCCTCATGGATGGCGATGACCCTGCCGACGACGAGGACGAACCCGACGACGATACGCTGCCCCGCTCCGCAGACGGATCCTACATCGACTCCATCTCCGCTCGCTGGGTCACGAAGGACACGGTTGACAACGACGATCCCAACCTGCTCTACATCCGCCCGAATGGCGACAACGACCAGTCCGTGCGCCTGCAGGTGAACTACTCGCTCTCCGGTGAGCACAACTACGAGCCCGGCGATGTCGTCATCACCATCCCCGCCTACATCTTCAAGGACCGCAACGGCAACGACTACGGCACCATGGTGATTCCGTATCCCGAGGATCCCTCCACCAAGAACGACTTCAACTGGAAGCTCGTCACCGACGAGGACGGCAATCTCGTCTACCAGATCACCAACACCAAGCGCATGAGCGCCGCAACCATGGGCTACATCCAGTTCGGCATCTATGACCTCACGCCGCATGCGCTCGTTGATATGCAGGAGTCGGAACCCTTCACGGCGAAGATCGAGGTTGTCACCTATATGGGCAACCTCATCGGTCTCGACACGCTCGCGGAGGAGGGCTCCAAGCCGCTCACCGCGCAGTTCGATACCCAGGCGCAGGTGACCGCCGCTAACAAGCGCCACGGAACCACCCTGGACGTCGTCGACAGGAGCGCCGTCCAGGGCACCATCCCCGAGGAGTTCGCAGGGGAGACCCAGTTCGTTCGCGTCTACTGGTACGGCTGGGGCTATCGCAACGCCAACACCTACTACACCATGGACGTCGAGGACACCATGAGCACCACCGTGGAGGTGGTTGGGCAGGATGGCACCACCTCGACGATGGATGTCCTCGGCTTCATCTCCACCAGCAGCGGCGGAACGGTGTCCAGCGACCGTCCGTGAGCTACGACAACGCCTACCATGGCTACGGCAGCAGGGATACGTCCTACTACAGCTACTACACCTACTATCCGTTCAACATGAACGGCTTCGAGCCGGATACGTCGTACACCTTCCACAACAAGATCACCTTCACCATAACCGAGGACGATCCCGAGGTGGAGTCGCCGGTCAACCCCAACGTCAACGGCGGCGCGCCCGATCCGAAGCTCGTCACCACGCAAACCGCCACCAACCAGGTCACGTGGAAGTACTCCCGTCCCGAATGGCAGGATCCCTACGGCCACTTCATGGTGGTGAAGAACGGCAACGACGATAAATACCAGGGCTCAACGCAAAAGTACAACTACACCCACAACCGCAACTATCGCTACACGATGAGCGACACCCACCGCTGGAGCTCCTCCTATCCCAACGGTGATTACGGCATCTACCACTCCGCGCTCAACTAGCTGCAGTACATCGCCAACGGAACCGCACCCGAGGGCAAGACCGGCGTGCATCTCTCCTACACCATCAACTCCGTGGGCTACGTCATGCCGTGGATGTTCGACGCCACCACCTTCCAGGGCGAAGACGGCGAGCGCGCATCCCGCATCAGCTCCAACTACACGCGTCCCGTCACCATCGAGACCATCGACACGGGCGTCTCGATCGGGCGCAACACCGAGAAGCTCACGTTGGGCGAGGACTACGACCTCGTCTCCATCGAGTTCCCCGCGGACCCGTGGGTCTACACGGGCGTGCCGCACAACATCAACCCCGACGGCTCGTGGGTGGCGCTCACCGCGGGCGACGGAACCTTCCTGTACACCCGTGACAACACCAAGGCCAACTGGCCGGATATCGAGCTCGAGGTCATGCTCGACGGCGAGTGGCAGCACTGGGCGACCGCGAGCTGGAAGTCCGGTTCATTCGTGGCTACGCTCGCAAGCGGCGGCACGCAGTCGAGCCGCGTGATCGAACTCCCCGAGGGAGCCGAGAACTTCCGCACCTCCGTCACGCTCCAGAACACCCCTACC
>CAMZCV010000113.1 GCA_947305035.1 uncultured Coriobacteriales bacterium
GGCTCGCGATGCGTGAACTCCGGCATGCCGTTGAACGTGTGGACGAAGACGGAGCCGCCTGCGGCCACCCCCGCAGCCGCCTCATCGAAGGTGGCAGCGCTATGACCGAGCGCCACCGTGACTCCGCGGTCCTTGCAGCCAGCGCAGTATTCGGACACGCCCGCCCGCTCCGGGGCAAGCGCGCTCTTACGGATAAGGCCCTCGGCCTGCTCCTGCCAAGCGTCGAGCCAAGCAAGATCGGGGTCGCAAAGGTACTTGGGATTCTGGGCACCCTTGTGCTTCTCGGTGAAGAAGGGCCCCTCGAGGAAGATACCCTGGATACGGGCGCCTTCTTGATTGCGTGCGGCCTCGGCGACGCTTGCGCAGGCGCGGCCCGTCTCCTCAAAGGAGGCGGTGAGTGTGGTGGGAAGCCAGCTTGTGGTGCCGTGACGGGCGAGCTCGCGCGAGACCTCGCGCACGCCCTCCGCATCGCAATCCATCACGTCATGGCCGAGAGACCCATGGATGTGCGTATCGACGAGACCGGGAGCAACCCAGGCGTCACCCAGCTCGAGCACCTCGATGCCTGCAGGAGCTTCCAGACTCCACGCACCAAAGCGTCCGTCTTCGATGATCAGATACCCACCTTCGGCGAGGCGATCCGCCAGCACGAAGTTCCCGGCATGGATGGCATATGGGTTCATGACAGCTCCTTATCTGCGAGAAACCCTCGCATTCGATTGTACCTATCCGCTCGCATTACCGTGCAGTCGGTCTTCTTCTCGACAGATGAAGCGTATTCTCGACATGCAGGGCACGCGCCCGGACCAAAAAACCCGCTGACGTATCAGCTTCACGCGCTCTGGCCTTTTTCGGCAGAATAGTATTCACGAATATGATGTAAAAGCACAAAGCTATGCATCCAGTATGCGCACTGAGGCGTCAGACGCGCGGACGATGATACGTCAGCGGGTTTTTGAGGCACTTTGCAGGAAAAAAGATCCCGACAGATGCCGGGATCTCGAATCTCGCTTGAAAAGCACGCTATCTGAAATGGGCATCGCGCTTGATCAGCGCCTCATAGGCCGAACCGAACATGGCGGCCTGATTGCCCAGGCTCGCCGCCTCGATACGTGCCTTGCGGCAGCCCTTGAGCGCGTATTTCATGAAGCACTCGCGCAGGTCGGGAGCGAAGGAGGCGAAACCGCCCGCCACGCCGCCGCCGATAAGGTAGAGCTCGGGGTCGCAGACGCAGGAGATCTGCGCCATGGCATAGCCCAGGTACTCGCACATCTGGTGGATAGCCCTGCGTGCGCAGTCATCGCCAGCGGAGAGCGCCCTGAAAACCGTGAGCGTATCGGTGGCGTGCTGCACCGCGGCCGGGGTAACGCCGCGCGCCTTGCACGTCTCAAGGTAGAGACGCACGATGCCCGTTGCGGACGCGTACTGCTCGAGGCATCCTTGACGGCCGCATCCGCAGAAGCGGGTCTCCTCGCGGTTGACCGTGATATGGCCGATCTCGCCTGCAGCTCCGAAGGATCCGGAGATGAGCTGCCCGTTGGAGACGATGCCTGCGCCCACGCCGGTTCCGATGGCGATCATCACGAAATCGGAGACGCCGTGCGCCGCGCCGCGCCACATCTCGCCCACTGTAGCTGCATTGGCATCGTTCACGCAGGCGATGGTTGCATTGTGCATGGCTTCCTGAAGCGCATGGATAAGCCCGTCGGGGTCGAGCTCCACATTGGCGGTCATCGACACGCTACCGTCTGCAGCGACCGGCGCGGGAATGTCGACGCCGCATGCGATGACGTCCTCCATCTTGGCGTCGTAGCCGTAGAGCAGGCGTGCGAGACCACCCGTCACCATGGAGAAGCCCATATCGTCCACGAGCGCGGGCGTAGGGATCTTGCGCTCCCCCAGAATCTCGCCATCAGGGGTGAAGAGGCCTGCCTTGATGCTGGTACCGCCGATATCGATGCCCAGAACGACGTCTGCCATGATATGGTCCTCTCTACTGGTATCTCACCGGATAGTCCCCTTAATTTCTTGATTATCTCATGAAAGAACGTCCGTATGATGGGGAGCTCGGCAAATGACGCAAAGCAGGCTGCAAAGAAGGCAGACACCTGCGATACTGGATTGTGAAGCCCCGAATCACCGTGAAGGAACGCCGTATGCACCTCTCTCGCAGCATCAGGAACGCCTATGTCGCCATGGTCGCCTGCATGCTGGCAGGCGGCATCCTGCGCTTCTTGAGCGAGGAAACGGTTCTAGGCATTTATGTTTCCGCAGCATCATTCGCCTGCTATACGGGCTTCGTGATCATCTGGCTGCGCCTCATGGACCATCGCTTCCTGCACCCCACAGCGCTCGCGTGCCTTCGCGCTGCCGGACGCCTCATGGTGGGTTGGCTTCTCGTACGCACGGTGAAGTACGGGTTCATGGTGAGTTCGCAGCACATCGAGCACTACCTGTGGTACGCCTACTACACCTTCTGCTCGTTCATCCCCCCGCTGCTGTTTCTCGCAGTCCTCCACGCGGGCATGCGCGAGGACGAGCATATCGATCGCAGGTGGTGGCTGCTGCTCGCGGTTGCGGGGCTCATCTCGGTGCTCTTCCTCACGAACGACCTGCATGGATGGGCATTCCGCTTCGAGCCCAGCGCGCTGGAAGAGGGAATCCCACGGGCAAAGCTGCCCTACTCCCAAGGCCCCCTGTTCTATATCTCTTGGCTGTGGACGGTGCTGCTTGCAGGTGGATCGGTATTGGCTTCCTTCTTGAAGTCGGCCAGGCAGAAAACAACATGGTACTGGTTGATCCTGCTGCTTCCCATCGCCTTGGGAGCGCTGTACAGCGTCGCATATGCGATCAGCTCCAGCTGGGGCGTTCCCCGGTTCTATAAAATGCCCGAGGTCACCTGCTTCCTTATCGTGTTTTTCGCGGAATGCCTCGTCCGTCTGGGGCTCTTCCCGGCAAACGAGGGGTATCTGGAGCTGTGGGAGGCATCATCGCTGCGCGGCGGCCTCATGGGTAACGACGGCATCATCGCCTTCTCCTCGCCCGGAACCCCCGATGTCACCGAAGCACAGGTATCCGCCGCGCTTGACCGTCCCCTGCCCTTGGGGCCGAACACCGAGCTCTCAGCACGCGCCGTGCGAGGAGGAACAGCCTTCTGGGTGCGCGATCTCTCGCACGTACACGAGCTGCACGCACAGCTGGAAAACCTGGGCGACGTTCTCGCCGAAGAGAACACCGTGCTCCAAGCCGAGACCGACCTTGCGCATGAACGCGAGTCGCTCGCCCAGCGCAACCGCCTGCACGAGCAGATCGTCGGAAGCACGGCATCGCACCTCTCCGCAATCGAAGACCTAATCGAGCATGTGCCGGAGGACGAGGGGGCGTTTCTCGACCAGATGCATCGCGCCGCCGTGCGCGCATCGTATGCGAAGCGCTATGCCAACCTCACCCTTTCCAGCAAGGACGGGACGGTGGACGCCCGAGAGCTCGCGCTGGCGATGGCGGAGACAGCCGAATGGCTGCGCACCTGCGGGATCGACGTGGAGATTCCCTCGTGTCCGTTCGGACGCATGCCCGTCGATGAGGCGCTCGAAAACTACCGACGGTTCGTCGTGGACCATCTCGGAGGCGATGCCTCGTGATGGCGCTCTCCACATGTCCCCCGTGGTTCTTCGACTGGACAGGCGTTGCGAGCCTTGCCCTGCTCCTCTGGGGCATCGGCCTTCTCGTCGAGGAGTCGTACACCAAGATCGGCAAACCGGCGATAGCATGCGGCGCGTTCCTGAGCGCCCTGCTTGCGACGATGGCATGCATGCTCGAGAAGACAAACCGGTATCTGACGGGAAGCAACGTCATCGTCCTCAAGCCCACGGAAGCGTTAATGGAACTCCCCGCCGCAGCGATCATCCTCGTACTGGTTGCAGCCGCAGGCATCCAAACGGTTCTCACCGCACGCTTGCTCGCATTCCGCAAGAGCACCATGGATTCGGAATCCGTGAAGGAAGCATTCGATTCGCTCTCCGATGCCGTGCTGTTCTCTGCCCAAGACGGGCGGCAGGTCCTCAGGAACACCAAGGCAATCGAGCTCGGCATCTCGCCCGAGAGCGCGGAAGGGCTGCTCAACCATACAGACGGGAGAACATGGCAGCTCGCCCGCAAGCACCTCTCCGTGGAAAACAGCCAGGTCGAGGAGCTCGTGGGCACCGACGTGACCGAGGAGTACGCCCTGGTGCAGGAGCTTGAGAGGCGAAACGCCCAGCTCGAGGAGGTCAATCGTCGTCTGCGCGCCTACAGCGCCAACATGGTGAGCATCACACGCGAGGAGGAGGTGCTCGCGGCGAAGATGCGCGTCCATGACGAGCTGGGCAATGCGCTGGTCGCCCTGCGCGCCTATGAGCTGCAAGATCCTTCCTTGCGCGACCGGGATGCGCTTCTGGATATCTGGCGCCGAGCAGTGCGGCTGCTGAGAACCGCAGCGGATCCGGATGAGCATCCGCGCGACGCATGGGAGCAGCTGGTGGAGGCGGCCCGTGCCATCGATGTGCAGCTGGTGCTGGAGGGGGAGCTCCCTCGCAGCGCACAGCAGCGGGCAGCTGCCGTGGTGCTCGTGCACGAGTGCCTCAACAATGCCGTCCGCCATGGAGGAGCGCACAGGGTATCCGTGCTGTCGGAGCGCACGCCCGGCGGCATCACCGTCACCTTGGAGAACGACGGTGTGCAGCCCGATGGTCCGAGGACCGAGACGGGCGGTCTCGCCTACGCGCGCAAGGTGGTCGAACAGGCGGGTGGTACAATGGACGTTGCGTGGACACCCAGCTTCTCGGTGGCGGTGTCGTTCGATTGCGAGGGTGGAGGGCATGCCTAAGACGCGCGTCATGATCGTTGAGGACCAGCACCTCGCAAGCTCGTACCTCGAGCTCATCATCG
>CAMZCV010000114.1 GCA_947305035.1 uncultured Coriobacteriales bacterium
AGATGATGCCGCGGGCGATGGAGCCGCCCATGGCGCCGGCGCCGACGACCGCGATCTTGGCGTAAGCGGAACCCATGGCTCTACCTGATGATCTCGCCGTCGGCGACGAGCTTGTCGATGTCGGACTGGGAGAGCGTGATGCCGTGGGGAAGCACGGCGAACACGCGGTCGCCCAGCTCGGCGATCTCGCCGTCGATGCCGAAGGAGAGGCCGTAGCAGAAGTCGAGCACGCGCTTGGCGATGTCGATGTTGGTGAGACGGAAGTTGAGCACCACGGGCTGGCTGGTGCGCACGCGGCGCACGACCGTCTGGACGTCCTCGTAGGACGCGGGACGCAGCACGTAGGGAGGCAGGTTGCCAGAGTTCATGCGTGCACCGGCCGCCGTTCCCGCACCGTAGCCCGGAGCGTACGACGTAGCGGGAGCATAGCTGGGGTTGGGGGTTGCAGGCGGGATGCCGTTGCCCGAGAGCTGGCGACCGGAGCGGGTGAACACCGAGACGCTCTCGGCCTCGGGGCGCGGGGTGTTGCCGAGCAGGCCCCTGCGTTCCTCGCGCGGGCGCTCCTCGTAGTAACCGCCGTTACCGCCGCCATCCTCCTCGTCGTAGTAGTCGTCGTAGTAGTCGTCGTCTCCGCCGCCGGAGAAGCGATCGCGGATGCTGTCGAGGAAACCCATGGATGCCGCCCTTTCCCATCCTCTGCGCGGGAAGCCCGCGCGACCGTTACCGAAATTGACACCTCTATTGTAAGGCGTAAGCCGGGTCGAACACCGTTCTTCCCAACCGTATTATTGTAGAACCCTCCTCGATGGCGATGGCGAAATCGTCGCTCATACCGCACGAGAGTTCACCAAGATGACATCCTGTCTCGTGGGAGAGGAGGTCCCTGAGCTCGCGCAGGTCGGAGAAGGCGCGGCGGGCAGCGCCGGGGTCATGCGCGGGAGCCATGCCCATGAGGCCCTCGACCGAGACATTGGCGAGCTCGAGGACGCTGCCTATCTGCGCGAGTGCCTCAGCCGGCGAGAAGCCCGATTTGCTCTCCTCCCCCGCCACGTTGACCTCGAGGAGGATGGGCACCGTGACACCCAGCTTGGCAGCGCGGGCGTCTATGGCCTCCGCGAGGTGCAGCGTATCGACGGAGTGGATGAGCGAGACGCTTCCCACCACGTCCTTCACCTTGTTGGTCTGGAGGTGGCCGATCATATCCCAGCGCACGTCAGCGAGCTCGGGGAAGTCCTGCGCCGCGCTCTGCTTGCGCTTGAGCTCCTGGGGGCGGTTCTCCGCGAAGGCAGTGTAGCCCGCAGCATGGGCGGCCGCGACCTCCTCGATGCCCACCGTCTTGGAGACGGCCACGAGCAGCACGTCATCGGCGGTGCGTCCGCTTACGGCCGCAGCCTGCGACACGCGCTCGAGGATGGCTGCACGGCGCTCGCGCGCAAACGATGCATAGTCCATGATGCTCATCCTTCCATGATCGCGAGCGCGCCATGCCGCCCGCAGGTGCCGCCGCTCGCGCGGTAGCTGAAGAATCGTTCGGGGTTCGAGAAGCACGAAAGCTGCGGATCGCAGATGTTCGCGGGGTCGAGCCCCGCTTCCACGAGGGTCGCGGCGATGCAGGCGCCCAGATCCACGTTGCGCTCCCCCACCACGGCAAGCGGGCCGAACGCCTCGGAGAACCGTGCCGCGAGATCGTCGCTCACGGTGTATTCGGATCCGAGGATGTGGGGGCCGATATAGGCGCGCATCGTGCTCGGGCTCGCTCCGGCAACGCTCGCGAGGACGTTTGCCGACTTGGCGGAGATACGCGCGTAGGTGCCCTTCCAGCCAGAATGCACCACGGCGAATCCGCCGTCCGCCACGATGACCACGGGGACGCAATCCGCGTAGCAGAGCAGCACGGGGACGCCCGGCACGCCCACCACCACGGCATCTGCGCCGACGCGGGCAGCCGCCTGGGCCGCAGCCACCGACGTGCTGTCGGCAGAGGTCACGCTGACCACCGTGTCGCCATGCACCTGGATCGGGTTGACGAGCAGGTCGAGACGAGCGGAGGGGCTCAGCGCGGCGAGCGCGAGGCGTCGGTTCTCCTGCACGCAGGCGGGATCGTCCCCGCAGGAATCACCCAGGTTGAGCGAGGTCCAGGGCCCGCGGGAAACGCCGCCCGAACGCTCCGTGAAAGCGAACGTGACCCCGCCCGGACGACGTTCGTCGCCAAGCAGGGTCACGGTGCCGACGGTATTTCTCGTCAGCGTTGCCATCTCATCCTAGAGGCGGCTGCGCTTGAGGAAATCGGGGATGTCGAACTCCTTGTCGTTGCTCGTCATGGGGTTGCGCGCAGGCGCGGGAGCGGGTGCGGGTGCGGGAGCCGGCGCAGGTGCGGGGGTATAGGACTGCTGCTGGTAGCTGCGCTGGTTGTAGGAGCTGCGGACAGGGGCCTCACGCTTGGCCTTGGGCTCGGGGCGCTCGATGGTGAAGGTGGGGAGCATCTGCTGCGAGCTGTTCTCGTTGAAGCCGGCGGCGATGACGGTGACGCGCACCTGGTCGCCCAGGCTCTCGTCGACGACGGTGCCGAAGATGATGTTGGCGTCGGGGTCGACGTTGGAGGCCACGAGGTCGGCTGCGTCGTTGATCTCCTGGATGCCGAGGTCCTTGTTGCCGGCGATGGAGAGGAGCACGCGGGTGGCGCCATCGATGGAGGTCTCGAGCAGGCGGCTGGAGATGGCCTCGGTGGCGGCGTCGACGGCGCGGTTGTCGCCGGAAGCGGTGCCGATGCCCATCATCGCGGTGCCGGCACCCTTCATGATGGTGCAGACGTCGGCGAAGTCGAGATTGATGAGGCCCGGGACGGTGATGAGGTCCGTGATGCCCTGGGTGCCCTGGCACAGCACGTCGTCGGCCATGCGGAAGGCCTCGAGCATGGTGGTCTTCTTCTCGGAGAGGTCGAGCAGGCGGTCGTTGGGGATGACGATCAGGGTGTCGACGTTCTCGGAGAGCTCGGCGATGCCGTCGGTTGCGGAGCCGTAGCGCTTGCGGCCCTCGAACGAGAACGGCTTGGTGACGACGCCCACGGTGAGGGCGCCCACGTCGTTCTTGGCGATGTCGGCAACGACGGGAGCAGCGCCGGTGCCGGTGCCGCCGCCCTCGCCCGCGGTGATGAAGACCATGTCCGCGCCGGCGAGCGCGCGCTGGATCTCATTGCGGCTCTCCTCGGCTGCCTCACGGCCGACTGCGGGGTTGGCGCCCGCGCCGAGGCCCTTGGTGATGTCGGTGCCGATGTGGACCTTGATATCTGCATCGGAGATGGCGAGCGCCTGGGCATCGGTGTTGATGGCGACGAACTCGACGCCGCGGATGCCCTCCTCGATCATGCGGTTGACGGCGTTGGTGCCGCCGCCGCCCACGCCGACGACCTTGATGACGGCAAGGTAGTTGCTCGGAACGTCGAAAGTGCCCATGGTGTTGTCCTCCTTCAGTGGTGCAACAAACATTAAAGTTCAAGTTAAACTATATGACTGACCAAAAGCGAGGTATCTTTGCATAAACGCAAGCGATTCGTCAATCTTTTTCACTAAGTGGACATAACTGCAGGTAAACGGTACCGTTGAACGGTAAGACAACATTCAAGCTGAACTTTAGGATTATTGTTTTGAGTAGCTTATGACGGCTGTGGTTAGCTGGGTTAGATGACCAGTACCGCGTGCTCTACGCGCCGCTGCCGGGCTGAACGGTGCCGGAATCGATGCGTCGATACGAGGGGCTCGAGGGAACGCGGACGTTGATGTAGGTGATCTCGCCAGGATACTGCTCGAGGATCTGCGTGAGCACGGCGGCCTTCTGCTCGATCTGGACGGGAGCACCCAGCGATACCTCGACACCGCTCGACAGCACGCACGAGATGCTCTCAAGGCTCGATGCGGAGAAGTACACCACCTGCGAGGTGATCTCATCGGGCAGCTCGTCGAGATAGGTGTCGATGGCAAGAAGCACCTCGTCGGAAACCTCTGAACCCGCCATGGGATTCACCGTAGCGGGCACGTCGGTGATGAAGAGCGCGCCGCGCTCCACGGCGATCTCCTGCGCGGCATCCTTGGCGGTCTTCCCGTCGGAAAGGTCGAGCGTGGCGGGCTCGAGCCATACGTTCCCCTCCCCTATGTACCAGGCGAACGCGCTTGTGCTCATGAGGACGAGCGTCCTCACCTGCCGCTCATGCACCACGATCTTGAGCTTGTTGGGATACTCGCGATGGATCTCCACATCCTTCACCCAGGGGTTGCGCATGAGGTTCTGCTCGATGACCGCATCGTCGACGTTGAGGAGCGTGGTGCCCTCGACGACGCCCGCGAGGTTGGCGATGTCTGCCTCGGTGAGGTGCTCGGTCGCCTCGGTATCGATGGCGGTGATGGTGAAGACCGGGAGCATACGCATGATGTTGAGCGAGATGGCGCCGAGAAGCGCAACCACGGCAGCGATGATGGCGATGCGGGTGAGCGTGCGGAACAGGTTGGCGGGGTTCACGCCGGCTCCCGTGCGCTCACGCTTCTTGGTAGGGCTGGCGAGCACCACGCGCGTCGCTCCGCGCTTCTTGGACGGCGCTGCAAGGCTCGGAGAGGCCTTCTGGGGGCTTTTCGAAACCTTCTTGGGTTGCTGCACCGTGCGGGGCGTTGCACGGCGGGAATCGCCCTTAGCCATGCTGAGCTCCGAATCCCAGGAAGCGCACCTCGGGCTCGAGGGAGATCCTGTACGTCTCGTAAACGCTGTCCTGCATCATCTTCATGAGCGCGCACACGTCATCCGCGCTCGCACCGTTCTCGTTCACGACGAAGTTCGCGTGCACCGCGGAGATGCGCGCGCCGCCCTGCACGGTGCCCTTGAGGCCGCACTGCTCGATCAGCGAGCC
>CAMZCV010000115.1 GCA_947305035.1 uncultured Coriobacteriales bacterium
ACTCCGCGTCGAAGATCTCCTGGAAGATGTCCTTGAAGCGGTGGTCGTAGGTCTTGGAGATGGTGTCCTTGGCGCCGAACCACAGGTCCTGCCTGGTATCGAGCGCGTAGTTCATGCTCGCGCGCGCGAAGCTCGCGATGGAAGCGTCGAGGTTGTGCACGCCCTGCACGATGCCGGGAGCCTTGAATTCCTGCACGGTCGCGCGCTGCACCTCGCCGCCGTCGGAGGGCGTGTAGACCAGCTCAACCTTGCCCGGGGCGTCGATGCGCAGCTCGACGTTGCGATACACGTCACCGTAGGCGTGGCGTGCCAGCGTGATGGGCTTGGTCCACGTGCGGACGTAGGGCTCGATGACCTTCACCATGATGGGAGCGCGGAACACGGTGCCGTCGAGCATGGCGCGGATGGTGCCGTTGGGGCTCTTCCACATCTGCTTTAGCCCGTACTCCTCCACGCGCGCTGCGTTGGGGGTGATGGTGGCGCACTTCACAGCCACGCCCAGGCGCTTGGTGGCCTCGGCGGCCTCCACGGTGACGGCGTCGTCGGTGACATCGCGGTTGGGCAGCCCCAGGTCGTAGTACTCGGTCTTGAGGTCCACGAACGGGCAGATGAGCTGATCCTTCACCATCTGCCAGATGATACGGGTCATCTCGTCGCCGTCCATCTCGACGATCGGGGTGGTCATCGCGATCTTTTCCATGGTGCTCTCCTCGCTCGCAGTTCTCGAATCCTGTGTAATTGTATCCACAGCAGCAGCCTCATTGCGCCCGTAAGCTATACTTTTCAGGTTCTGTTAACGCTCTGGAAGGGCACTGATGACGGAAGCGATAACCCAGATTCTCTATCCCATCGTCGAGTGGTGCCATGCGCTCACGGGGAATTGGTGGATCGCAATCCTGCTGTTCACCGCCATCACCAAGGTGCTCCTGATGCCGCTCTCGCTGTGGAGCCACCGCAACTCCATCACGATGGTCGAGCTCATGCCCGACCTCTTCGGCATCAAGACCAGCTTCTACGGCGACCGCGAGACCATCGAGGAGAAGCAGAGCGAGCTCTACAAGGAGCGCCATTACCACCCCATGCTCTCGCTCGTGCCGCTTGCCGTGCAGATCGTCATCCTCTTCGGCCTCTCCGGCGTCATCCGCACCATCGTCAACAGCGGAGACCCCGACGTGGCGCTTCTGGGCATCGTGCCCACCGAGGCGGGCCTTCCGTACCTGCCCGTCGTGCCGCTCCTGGCGGGCCTCTCATCGCTCGTGCAGGGCCTGGCTGCCAACCATATCAACCCCCTGCAGCGCGAGCAGTCGACCGCCGAGAAGGCCACGACCAACGGCATCTCCATCTCGCTGTCGCTCTTCCTCGCGGCCTTCGTGACCTGCGGCATGGCGTTCTACTGGGTATGCTCGAACCTCATGGCCATCGTGGTGCAGCTTGCGTGCAACACCATCATCAAGCCCGCGAAGTACGTCGATTACGAGGCCCTTTCCGCCGCACGCGGCGACTACGAGGCGCTCGAGTCGTCCACGGCTCCGCAGCGCAAGTGGTATCAGCGCGACCCCCACGCCGGCCGTGAGCGCCGCGACTACCAGCGCTTCCTCGCCATCGAGGGCAAGCACCTCGTGTTCTACTCGGAGGGAAGCGGCTTCTACAAGTACTTCAAGGGCGCTATCGAGTGGCTGCTCAACAACTCCGACATCCAGATCCACTACATCACGAACGATCCCAACGACCAGGTCTTCGGTATCGCGGAGAACGAGCCGCGCCTGCTGCCGTACTACATCGGGCAGCGCCGCCTCATCACGCTCATGATGAAGATGGACGCCGACGTGGTTGCCATGAGCACCCCCGAGCTCGACAACGCCTACATCAAGCGCTCCTACGTGCGCAGGGATACCACCTACGTGTACATGCCGCACCATACCACCAGCTTCCACCTTACCGGCACCAAGCACGGATACGACCACTTCGACGAGGTCTTCTGCGTGGGTCCCCACCAGGCTGCGGAGCTTGCCAAGATGGAGGAGCTCTACGACGAGCCCGCCAAGAAGCTCCCGCTCATCGGATACGACCTTATCGACGAGGAGATCCGCGCGTATGCCGAGGGCGAGCACGATGCCATGCACGTGCAGCCGGTGGTGCTCGTGGCGCCGTCGTGGAACCCCGGCAACATCCTCGATTCCTGCATCGACGAGATGCTCGAGGTGCTGCTCGCGCACGGCTATCGCGTCATCGTGCGCCCGCACCCCGAGTACACCAAGCGCTTCCGTCCCAAGTGGGAGGCGCTGATGGTGCGGTTCGCGCACGTTCCCGAGGACCAGCTGTACTTCGAGAAGGACTTCTCCTCCAACAGCTCCATCCTCGAGTCCGATACCATCATCACCGACTGGTCGACGGTCAACCTCGAGTTCTCGTTCACCACGCTCAAGCCCTCGATCTTCATCGACACGCCCATGAAGGTCAACAACCCCGATTGGGAAGAGCTGGGCATCGTTCCCACCGATATCAGCATCCGCAACGAGATCGGCAAGTCCGTCTCACCCGATGCTCTGAGCGAGCTCCCCGGCATCATCGACGATATGCTGTTCGACAGCGCAAACTGGTCGGGCAGGATCGAGGAGGTGCGTTCGCGCATGATCGCCAACCTCGGCCATGGCGCCGAGAAGGCGGGCGAGCGCCTGCTCGAGCTCGTGCTCGAGCATCAGACCATGGAGAAGGTGTACGGCAGTCCCGTGCGCGAAGCCGCGAAGACCCCTTCCTCCGTCAAGGAGGCTCCCGCGCATAGTGGAGAAGAACCCGCCCACCTGATGGAGGAGCCTGCCCCCACGGAAGAGCCGCACCATCTGGAGGAGGAACCCGCCCACCTCGAGGCCGCACCTGCGCACGCGGAAGACGCTCCCGCGCATCTGGATGAGGAGCTTCCCGCCCACACGGAGGATGCCCCGGCCCATCTGGTGGAGGAGGTTCCCGCCCACCTGTCGGATGCCCCCGCGCATCTGGAGGAGCCCGCCTCTATCGAGGAAGAATCCGCTCTCGCAGATGAAGAGCCTGCCGTCGGGGAGGAGGTAGCCCCCGCCAACGCGGAGGAGCCGCTTCCAGCGCACAGTCCCGAGGCAATCGCCGAGGCCATTGCAGAGGCGGAGTCCGCTGGTGAAGGGCTCCCTGCCGACGCCGTTGTGGCCCTCGCGCGCGTCGAAGAGCCGTCCACGCAGGCCCTGATGCTTCCCAGGCACGCAGCCCCCGAAGCGAAGCACCTTTCTGCGGGCGATGTGGGCTGCGTGCTGCTCGCGGTGCTCGTGTCGACGCTTCTGGTCCCGCGACCTGCTCTCGCCTACGTCGACCCCTCGGTCATGACCTACGCCATCCAGGCGCTCGCCGCCGTAGCCGTGGCGCTTTCCGCCGTGCTGGGCGTCGCGTTCCGCAAGACCCGCTCGGTCATCTTCAAGCTGCTCCGTATCGACGAGAAATCCGGCGATCTTTCCGAGCCGCCCGTGCATCGCATCGATCCCGCTCAGAAGGACGAGATCGATTGGGAGGTCCGCGAGGGACGCAAGACGCGTGAGATCGAGCGCAAGAGACGCCAGGTGAGGGTTGCCTGGCCGATCAGGCTGCTCCTCTCTGCCCTCGCTGTGGGCCTCATCGCCTTCACCGTGCTCATGGTCGCGCCCATCGAGCTGGTAGCCTCCAACTCGTCGAGCCTGGTTTACGGCGTCGATATGGTTTGGAAACCGCTTGCAGTGAGGGCTGCCATCATCACGGGCGTGGGAGCGCTCGTGCTCTCCCTGTTCCGCGGCAAGCCGTTCCACTTCCTGCTCGCCCTTGTGACCGCGCTCGGCGTGGCAGCCTATCTCGAGGCGTTCATCTTCGCGCGCTACCTTCCGATTGCAGACGGAACGCCCGTCAATTGGTCCGCGTTCGGCGTTGTCACGGCGCTGAGCATCGCTCTCTGGGTTGCCGTCATCGTCGGAGCCATCGTGTTCTCCTTCAGGAAGCCCCCGGTCGCCAGGACGATCGGCGCCATCGCTGCCGTCGTCCTCATCATCATGCAGTCTGCGGGCATCGCCAGCCTCTCCGGCATCACAGGAGCGGGAGAGGATGTTATCCGCGAGGACGAAGGCCCCGAGATCACCGCTGAGAACTACCAGAACGTTTGCACCGAGCTCGGCCTGTTCGATGTGTCGTCGCAGAACAACGTCATCGTGTTCGTGCTCGACATGTCCGACTCCGCGCATATCCGCTATCTGCTGGATGGCTACCATCCCAATATCCTCGATGGGTTGGACGGCTTCACCTTCTACGAGAACTCCGGCGGCGGCATGATCCCCACCCGCTACGGCATCCCGCTCCTGCTCACGGGTTCGTTGCCCCAAGAGGGCGAGCTGATGTTCGACTACATCAATAACCGTTACAACAGGTCATCGTTCCTCTCGGACATCTCCGAGCTGGGGTATTCCATCGGCCTTTACACCACCTCGCTGGGCATGAACGACGAGGAGGCATTCATCCCCGCCTCGTATTCGTTCAACAACCACGACGTGACCGAGTCGATGGAGGTCTTCTCTGCGAGCTTCGACGAGGAAGGCGCCGTCAGGGTGCTCTACCAGTGCGCCCTCTACCGCCATCTTCCCTGGGCGTTCAAGCCCTCGTTCTGGTACTACACCGACGATATCAACCAGGGTATGACGAACACCTCCACCGAGCAGCTCGAGGGCGATGAGACGCTTTACCAGACCGATGACGTGGTGTACTACCAGAAGCTCAAGGCGCGCGGTCTCACCTTCAACGAGGAGCCCGCGAGCTTCAGGTTCATCCACCTCAACGGCAACCACTGGCCTTACACCATGAACAGGTACGGCCAGCGCATCAGCAAGGGGCAGGAATACTGCTAC
>CAMZCV010000116.1 GCA_947305035.1 uncultured Coriobacteriales bacterium
AGCGCGGTGATGCCGTTGCGGATTGCGTCCGCGACGGCCCAGTTCTTCTGGGCGCGGGCTGCCTGGCGCGCCTCGAGCAGCACCTTGGCAGCCTCGGACGTGGAGTCGCCCTCGTAGCCCGCCTGCTCGCGCGCGAGGGTGATGAGCTCAGCGGGAAGCTCGTCGGCAGCGGTTGCCTTCGCCAGGTTGATGCCCAGAACGCCGCAGAGCTCGCAGAGCATGTCGGCTGCGCGCAGGCTCGGCGCGGTGGCGATCGTCTCGCCCGCCTCGGCAAGATACTTGTTGGCGGCGGAGACCAGGCCGAAGATGGCGGCCATGCCTCCAGCAGAGTTGAAATCGTCATCCATCGCGGCGATGAACTCCGTGCGCGTTGCATCGACTGCGCTGCCGAGAGCGCGGTCGAGCTCGGTGAGGATGCCGTCCTGATTGGCGTTGGAGGCGGCCCAGCGCAGGTTCTTCACGCAGGTCACGAGCCTGTCGAGCGTTCCCACCGCACCGTCGAGGCGCTCGAACGAGAAGTCCAGCGGCGCACGGTAGTGGGTCTGCAGCATGAGCAGGCGCACGGCATCGGCCGGGTACTTGTCGAGCACTTCCTTCAGGGTGTAGAAGTTGCCGAGGCTCTTGGACATCTTGTCGCCCTCGACGCGGAGCATGCCCGCATGCATCCACACGTTGGCGAGCGGAGCATGCCAAGCGCACATGGCCTGCGCGGTCTCGTTCTCGTGGTGCGGGAAGATGAGGTCGCTTCCGCCGCCGTGGATGTCGATGGGCGTGCCCAGATAGCGGTGGATCATGGCGCAGCACTCGGTATGCCAGCCCGGACGGCCGTCACCCCACGGAGAGGGCCAGCTGGGCTCGCCCGGCTTGGCAGCCTTCCAAAGCGCGAAGTCGAAGGGGTCGCGCTTCTCATCGTTCACATCGACGCGCTCGCCGGCACGGAGCTGGTCGAGCTCGCGGCCGGACAGGATGCCGTAGGCGTCATCGCTGCGTACCGAGAAGTACACGTCGCCCGAAGGCACCGTATAGGCGTTGCCCTGCTCGATGAGCAAGGTGATCATCTCCTGCATAGCCTCGATCTCGCGCGTGGCGCGCGGGCGGATGTCGGGGTCGAGGATGCCGAAGCGGCGCATCTGCTCGATGAAGGCGTTGGAGAACTCCTCGGCAACCTCGGCGGACGTGCGACCCTGCTCGTTGGCGCGGTTGATGATCTTGTCGTCCACGTCGGTGAGGTTCTGGGCGAAGGTGACCTGGTAGCCCTTGAACATGAGGTAGCGGCGGATCATGTCGAAGCTGAGGAACGTGCGCGCGTTGCCGATGTGGATCTGGTCGTACACCGTGGGGCCGCACACGTACATGCGCACCTTGCCCTCGTCGATGGGCACGAAGTCCTGCTTCTTGTGGTACTGCGTGTTATAGATCTGCATGATGTCTCCTCGTAAGGCGCCCGAAGGGGGATATTCCCTTTGGGCGCTCGGATTACCGATCCGAAACCCAACGTTGGACGCAGAAAGGGAGTATCCCCCTTTGGGCGCCCGCATGCAACGGAAAACCTAACATCGCTCGCCCAACAGGGCAACGGCGAATGCCTCGATGCCCTCCTTGCGGCCGACGAAGCCTAGATGCTCCGTGGTTGTTGCCTTCACGCCCACGTGCTCCACGGGAAGCCCCATGGCGCGGGCGAGATTCTCCCTCATGGTATCGCGGTGCGGAGCCAGCTTGGGAGCCTGCGCAGCAACCGTTGCGTCCACATCGGCGATCTCGAAGCCTTTCTCGCGCACGAGCTCGGCAACACGCGAGAGCAGCACAAGGGAGTCGGCTCCCTCGTACGCAGGGTCGGTATCGGGGAAGAGCGTGCCGATGTCTCCCGCACGGGCGGCTCCGAGCAGGGCGTCTGCAATGGCGTGCGCGAGCACATCGGCGTCGGAATGGCCCGCGAGCCCGCGCTCGTAGGGCACCGTGACGCCTCCCAGGATGAGCGGACGACCTTCGCAGAAGGCGTGCACATCGTAGCCGTGGCCGATCCTCATACCAGCACCTCCCCTGCTCCCCCGCGTATGCGCATGATGGTCTCGGCAAGGGCGAGATCCTCGGGGAAGGTAATCTTGAAGTTGGGCGAGGACGGCTCCACACAGCGCACGAGTCCGCCCACACGCTCCACGAGGCTGGCGTCGTCTGTGCCGATGAAGTCCTCGAAGCGTGCGTTGGCGTAGGCGTCGAGCAGCACCTTGGTTCGGAAGGTCTGAGGCGTCTGAGCCGCCCAATAGAAGCTGCGGTCGGGCGTGGATACCACCACGCCGTCCTCGACGAGCTTGAGCGTATCGGTAACCCGCTTGGACACGAGCGTGCCCGAGAGCGTGCGATCGGCGCGCAGCACGGCGATGGCGCGCTCGATGGTGTCTGTTTGGATGAGCGGACGCGCAGCATCGTGAATGGCCACGTAGGCGTATCCGGAGGGCATGGCGGCGAGGCCGGATGTCACCGACTCCTGGCGCACCTCGCCGGAGTCGGCCATGCTGAGGGGCTTCGAGAGGGTGAGTCCCGAGGCGATCTCGGCAATCTCATCGCGGCGGTCGGCAGCGCACACCACCACGATATGCGCGATGGAGGGCGCGGCGTTGAACGCGATGAGCGACCACGCGATGATCGGTCTGCCGCAGAGCTGCGCGAACTGCTTGCCGTTGGGGTCGCCGAAGCGCGTGCCGATGCCCCCTGCGACGATAATCGCAACGGTATCTGCCGCACGTCCCGCCTCGTCGACACGGGCAGCCAGGGGAAGCGTTGTAGGCTGGCACGCGGCCATCAGTTGCGGCCCCACATGCGATGGAGGCTGTTGGCAAGGACGTCGGGATTGTTGACGCCCACCTCTTCGAGCTTGGAGGGGTTCTCCTCAACCACGGCGACCACATCCTGCAGCGAGCCATACTCGCCGACGATCTTGTCGGCCACTCCCTTGCGCACCACCGACACGCGATTGAGGGTGCGCAGGCCGAGCGGCAGCAGGATGGAGTCGACCGAGATGTCTTCGAAGCCCAGGATCTTGGCGATGCTCTTGGACGAGCGGAGCTGGTCGTTGGGGGTGTTGTGCAGCGTTTCGCGAATGGCCGCGGCGTTCTCAGCCGAAGAATCGCGCGCGTAGTCGCGGATGAGGAGCGTGTAGTCCTCGTCGAGCGAACCCACATACTCGTTGCGCTGCATGTCGATGATCCTGCCATTGCGGCCGAGCTCGAGAATGCACGTATCGAGCTCCTCGGCCGAGGTCATGAGGATCTCGAACAGGTAGATGATATCCGAGACGTCAGCAAGCGTGACGAAGTTATCGAACTCGAGCTCCGAGAGGTGCACGAGACGACGGTCGAGCTCTTCGCGCGTGCTCTGCATGGCGCCCGTGAGCTGCGAGGCGCTCGCCATGACCTCGGAGATGGGCCTGAGCTGCATGCCCTTGCCGTCAACATACACGTTGACCACCTGGCGGCGCTCCGAGATGGAGATGACCGTGGCGTTGGTGAGCAGGCTCATGCGAGCCGCCGTACGGTGACGCGTGCCCGTCTCGTTGGTGGGAAGCGAGGGGTCGGGGTTGAGATGGAAGTTGGCGCGGAGGATCTTGGTGAAGTCCTTGTCGATGACCACGGCGCCATCCATCTTGGCAAGCTCGAACAGACGGCTGGCGGTGAACGAGACATCGAGCTTGAAACCGTCGTTGCCCGCGGCGATGACGGCGTCCTCGTCGCCGATGGTGATGAGCGCGCCAAGATGGCCCGCGATGATCATGTCGATGGCCATGCGAAGCGATGTGCCGGGAGCGCACATGCGGATGGCCTGCTCGCGGCGCTGTTTGGGGCTCAATGCTTCCTGCTTGGTCTCTTGGGCGTCCATGGTTTCCTCTTCCGAGCCTTGTTACCTGCTCATATCAGTATAGCAAGCCGAATGCTCCCCTCTTCGGGGATACGTCCTCGAAAAGGGGAGCATTCGGCTTGAAAAGCGCTGTTAGTCCTCGGACGAGAGCATGCCGCCCGATCCGAGCGCGGGAGCGGAGACGCTGCGCTCGCGCGGAGGCGTGGCGGTGTTCATGCTCGTGCGTTTGCGCGGAGCGGGGATCTCGCCCGTGGTCTTGGTGAAGGTGAGCTTGCCGTCCTCCACACCCACGAGCACGATGTCGCCGGGTTTCCAGCTTCCGCCGAGCAGCTCCTCGGCGAGCGGGTCCTCGATGAGGGTCTGGATGGCGCGGCGCAGCGGGCGGGCGCCGTACACCGGGTCGGTGCCCTCCTTGGCCACGAGCTCGCGCGCCTCGTCGGTGAGCTCGATGGACATGCCCTGGGCGATGAGGCGGTCGCGCAGGTCCATGACCATGAGATCCACGATCTTGCGGATCTGGTCGGACTTGAGCGAGGTGAACACCACGATCTCGTCAACGCGGTTGAGGAACTCGGGGCGGAAGGACTTCTTGAGCTCGGTGGTGACGCGGCTCTTGATCTCCTTGTCGGAGAGGCCCGAGTCGCCGGATGCCGAGAAGCCCATGGTGGAGGTGTGGGCGATGTCGCGCGCGCCGATGTTGGACGTCATGATGATGACCGTGTTGGAGAAGTCCACCGTGCGGCCCTGGCCGTCGGTGAGACGGCCCTCGTCGAGGATCTGCAGCAGGATGTTGAACACATCGGGATGCGCCTTCTCGATCTCGTCGAAGAGCACCACGGAGTACGGACGGCGACGGACGGCCTTGGTGAGCTCGCCGCCCTCGTCGTAGCCCACGTATCCCGGAGGGGCGCCGACGAGCTTGGAGACGGCGTGCTTCTCCATGAACTCGGACATGTCGTAGGAGATGAGCGCGTCCTCGCTGCCGAAGAGGAACTCGGCGAGCGCCTTGGCGAGCTCGGTCTTGCCCACGCC
>CAMZCV010000117.1 GCA_947305035.1 uncultured Coriobacteriales bacterium
CTCGTATATAACGGGCGAACGAGACGTGCAGCGGTCTGCGTCGGAGGCGTGCCTAGCGCGCCTACCACCTACTCAAACCAACACCAGACCGCAAAACGTGAAGGCAGCCGGTCTTCCACTTTCACCACGCCGGCTACTAGATGCGAAGGAGCGTCCCCTCAACGCTCACCTCGGCACGCAGCCGTCGCGCCGCCTGCCGTCTCAGCCTGGGCGCCATGCCCGAAAGGGCGTGGCGCCCGCCATCTTCTTGACGCATGCATGGCGTGATGGCAATGGCGAGGCGGTGGGACATTCTGTCCCATCCGATCGGACGAGCGACGAGGTGGGACAAAACGTCCCATCGGAAGGAGGCGGGCGGTCATGGCGAGCGATTTCGGCGACGAGGCGGGCCAGGAGCTATACGATTGGATGATACGGATCGGGCAAGACGCCGGGGGCAAGGCCATGAGCGACGCCGCGGGCAGGCTGGCCCAGGCTCTCAGGAACGCGAGGTCGGGCATCAGCCCAGAGGCCGAGACAGAAGATGCTGCGAGGCCCGAATGGGCGAAACTCGACATGGCCGAGTTCAAGGAACTGCCCGAGTACGAGAGCATCCAAGCCGCGATATCGGCCAAGCTCGAATCAGCCGGCCTTGCCCACTCCTTCATAGACGACCAATCCAACGGGAAAACCTACCTGCTGTTCAGGATAGAAGACGCCGAGAGGCTCGACGGGTGCTTCGACGAGCTCATCGAGCAGGCCGAGGCCGCAGAGCAGAAGGCCTCCGACGAGCTTGCCCGAGAGGCCGAGCGCCAGACGCGCGAGACCGAACGCGATAACGAGCGGGAGGAGGACGATCCCGACAAAGAGCCCTTGGAGAAGCAGGCCGAATACGCGCGTGCGGCATCCGAGCAGCTCGAGCGCGAGAGATCCGGCGGGCGGGCAGCGGAGCGCGAGCCGCGCTTCCAGGAGAACAGGAGCAAGTGATGCGGACCTCGCTGCCGAAGCTGGTCGCAACCATCGCCTTCTCCGCAGCGGCCTTCGCCGTCGCCGACGCCTACGCCGCATGCCTGCTCTCGTTGCCCGGCCAGCCCGCATCCAACCTCGCGGCGGCCCTGTCGGCGCTGCCCGCATGGCTCGCGTCCGGACATGCGCTTTCCGCGGAGGCGGGCCCTGTCGCCACGGGCGTCGTGGCCGCCTGCGGCGTGTGGATCGCCTGGGCGTACAGCCTCATCCGCGAGGGCAACTTCCGCTCCGGCGAGGAACACGGAAGCGCCAGGTGGGGCAAGAGGCGCGAGGGGCGACGGTTCATGGACGGCCGCGACCTTTTCAACAACATCATCCTCACCGAGCACTACGGCATGGCGATGTCACGCGAGCGGCACTCGAAGAAATACGACCGGAACCGCAACGTGCTCGTCATAGGCGGTTCGGGCTCCGGAAAGACGCGCGGATACATCGAGCCCAACATCATGCAGATGAACGCCAACTACTTCGTCACCGACCCCAAGGGAACCACGGTCGTCAACCTCGGGTGGATGCTCAGGCGCCATGGGTACGACGTCAAGGTGTTCGATACCATAGATTTCGCCCACTCGACGCACTACAACCCCTTCGCCTACTTCCGCGACGAGACCGACATCCTCGAGTTCGTCGAGTGCTTCATAGACAACACCACGGGCGACAAGGAGCATTCCAACGACCCGTTCTGGGAGAAGGCGGAGCGCCTGCTCTACGTCGCCCTCATCGGCTACCTCGTCTTCCATTGCCCCGAGGAGGACCGATCGTTCTCCGGGCTGGTGACGCTCCTGTCTCTCGCGAAGGCGAAGGAGAACGACGAGGACTACATGAGCCCGCTCGACCTGCTCTTCGAGAGGGTTAGGACGGGAAAGAAGTACGTCAACTCAGGCGAGGAGCCGTCGCCCTACGACTACGAGGGCAAGACGGCGTACGGCGGGCAGTCGTCCAGATGGCGCTACGTGGAGATCGGCAAGCCCGTGAAAGTCGACGACGACTTCAGCCTGCTGCACTACAAGATGTTCAAGGACGCCGCCGGCAAGACCCTGAAATCGATCCTCATCAGCTGCAACACGCGGCTCGAGCCCGTCGCGATACCGCAGGTGCGCGAGGTGCTGTCCCACGATGAGATGGAGCTCGACCGCCTGGGCGACGAGGGCCGCAAGATCGCGGTCTTCGCCATCATGTCCGACACGAGGAAGACCTACTCCTTCCTGCTCGCGATCATGATGTGGCAGACGATGAACCTCCTGTGCGACAAAGCGCTCGCCGAGCACGGCGGGAGCCTGCCCAGGCCCGTCACGTTCCTGTTCGACGAATTCGCCAACATCGGCAAGATCCCCGACATCGAGTCCATGGCCGCGGTCGTCCGCAGCCGGAACATGTCGATCTCGGTCGTGCTGCAGTCGATAGCCCAGCTGAAGGCCAACTACAGCGAGGAGACGGCCCAGACCATCGTCGACTGCTGCGACACGACGCTGTTCCTCGGCGGCAAGTCGAACGAGACCAACCGGGAGATCTCGGAGATGGCCGGCAAGGAGACGGTCTCGATCCTCACGTTCAACGAGAGCCGCGGGACCATGAACTCGTCGACCCGCAACTGGAACGTCGTCGAACGCGACCTGATCCAGTCGGCCGAGGTCGGGAAGATGCCCCGCGACGAGGCGATCGTGCTCATAGCGGGCACCGACCCGCTGCGCGATAGGAAGTACGACATCGAGAGGCATCCGCGATGGAAGGAGGTGCATCCCGGACATGACGGCGCTATCTGCGAGCCGTACGAGCCGGGAAAGAGCGAGGAGCAATGAGAAGGACGGGACGGCCACGCGAAGCGCCTAGAGGCCGTCGGGAGCTTCCACCCTCCCTCAGGCTGCCGTCCCAAGATGCAAAGGAGCGCCCCGTAGGGGCTCCGAAAACGATTCTACCAGCAAGGGCGGTGCTTCCACATCCAAACCCGCCCGAAGATGCAAAGGAGGCAAGTGAAAACATGCTTGCAAACATCATCAGCCTCGTGTCGGGGTGCGTCACGTTCCTCGGCGGATTCCTCATCGTGTGGGGAGCCGTCTCGCTCGGCCTCGCGATCCGCGAGCAGCAGGGCGGCGCTCAGATAGCCAGCGCCATCTCGACCATAGCCGGCGGCGCCATCATCGTGGCGGCGGCGGTTTACTTCGGCATGCTCGACACGTCCTGGCTCCCGGCCTAAGGGGGTCGGCATGCTTAGCGTATCAGTGCACAAGGACATCGGCGAGTACACCGAGAAGGTCGTGGGCAAGCTATCGGCCCGCACGCTCGCCTGCACGGTCGGCGGCCTCGGCGCTGCTGTTGGGGCGGCGGCCGTGACCTACTTCGGCCTCGGCATTCCCGTCGCCGACGCGACGCTTCCCGTGATGGCCTGCTCGATGCCGTTCTGGCTTGCGGGCTTCTGGAGGCCCAAGGGGCTAGTCGCCGAGAAGTTCATCCCGCTCTACCTGGGCCACATGATCGGGGACGGGAAGCTCGCTTACTCGACGGGATTCACCACCGAGTCGGTCAACCTGCTCGAATCCCTGCCCGAGAAACCCGACCGCAAATCCCGCAGGAAGGCGAAACGGAAGGGGGCGGAGCTGTATGAGCCGAGCAAAGCAGAGTAGGCACGCCGACGGCGAGGAGAAGCGGCCCGCGAGGAGACCCTCCGGGACGTCGCTCGACCGAAAGATCAGGGAACAGGAGAAGGAGCTCTCCACCCTGAACGAGTCCCGCAGGCGCAAGCGCGCCGCGGCGAAAGACGTTTACAACGCCATCGGGTTCGACGCGATGTACAGGGACGGCATCTGCCAGGTCGAGGAGGGGCTGTTCAGCCAGACCATCGCCTTCGAGGACATCAGCTACCAGTCGGCGCGCGAGGAGAACCAGCAGGCCATCTTCTCCGCCTACTGCCAGCTCTTCGACTACTTCGGCGCCGAGAGCTGCGTGCAGCTCTCCGTCGTGAACACCCCGATACCGGCATCGGAGATCGGGCGCAAGATGTTCTTCCCGACCGACGATGCGGACACCGAGGAATACGCGCGCGAGTACAACCGGATACTCAACGACAAGATGCGCGAGGGCGTCTCGAACCTGGTGCGCGAGCGCTACCTCACCTTCGCGACCGGCGCCAAGGACGTCGACGCGGCGGTGCCCAAGCTCGCACGCATGCGCACGGACGCCATCCAGACGCTGAACAAGATCAGGAGCGGCGCGCGCGTGCTGGACGGCGAGGAGCGGCTGCGCGCCATCAACTCGGTGCTCAGGCCCGGAAAGCCGTTCACGTTCTCGTGGGAGCAACTCGGCCCGAAATCGGGGCTCCGCACGAAGGACTTCGTCTGCCCGACGTCGCTCGACTTCAAGCCGGAGGGCCTGGGCACCTGCTACCTCTCGGAGGGCGCATGGTGCCAGGTGCTGGCGTTCACGAGGTTCGGCAGCGAGCTCACGGACCGCTGCCTGGCCGATGTGATCGACCTGCCGATGCCGCTCAACGTCACGCTCCACATCCAGGCGATGGACAAGGCGAAGGCCGTCGCGTTCGTGAAGAAGCGCCTGGCGTGGATGGACAAGGAGATCATCGACGAGCAGATGAGCGCGGTGAAGAAGGGCTACGACTTCCAGATCCTGCCCAGCGAGCTCAAGTACTCAAAAGAAGAGGCGGAAGACCTGCTCGACCACCTGCAGAACAAGAACCAGCGGCTCTTCGTATACACGGGCCTCGTGTTCACCTGGGCGGCGACGCGCAAGGAACTCGACGACCAGGTGCTGCAGATCGTCTCCACCGGCAGGCGCAACTCGATCGAGATCGGGACGCTCGACTACCGCCAGCGCCAGGGCA
>CAMZCV010000118.1 GCA_947305035.1 uncultured Coriobacteriales bacterium
AGCATGGCCATGATCATCTCACCCGAGATTCGAAAGATGGCAGACGACTTCTTTGCCAGCACCGTTGAGAACAACGAGGTCATGATCGTCAAATGGGACCTTTCCAAAGGAGAGCTCCCCGACCTGTCCCTCGAGCGTGCGAAGAGCGACTACGAGCTCGCAGATAAGGCCGAGGCCGAGGTGGAGGCCCTGCTCGCAAAGGGTGGGCTCAGCCACGAAGACGAGATGATCCTGAAGATCCTCGGCCACTACTGCGGCTATATCCGCAAGAACTACCTCAACTGGTGGCAGCGCTTCGACCTCAACAGCATCTACCGCGTCATCCCGACGCTCTTCGAGAAGATGGTCTCCCTGCCCATCGATACGCCCGAGCAGTGTGCGATCTATCTCAAGGTGCTCACCGATTTCGCGCCGTTCGTCGCGTTCCTGCAGGACAAGCTCGAGCGTCAGGCGGCGCGCTACATCCGCATGCCCAAGATGTGCTGCGACCTCGCGCTCGAGAGCCTCAATGCTGCCTGTGATGAACTGCCCCGTGCCAACAGGTTCAAGGGCTGCGAGGAGGGTTCCAAGGCCATCGAGGAAGCCGTCGCCGAGCTCATCGACTACATCCGCGGCGATTACTACAGGCTCGCCCCTACGATTATCGGCATCGGGCAGTATCCCGGCGGCGCCGAGCTGTATGCGCGCGAGATAGACACCTACATCTCCTGCAACGAGAGCCCCGAGAACATCCAGAAGCGCGGCTACGAGGAGCTTGCCGCTACCGAGGCCGAGATGCTTGAGATCGCACGCGGTGTGGGTTATGAGGGCAGCTTCATGGAGGTCATGCGTCAGATCCAGGCCGACCCGCGCTATCTCTTCAAGACCCCCGAGGAGATGCAGGAGCGCATGACCGGCTGGCTCGACGAGATCCGCCCGCTCATGGGCGACTACTTCTCGCAGATGCCCAAGGCCGACTGCGGCGTCGCCCGCACCTCCATCGAGGATGAGAAGACCTCGAGCTGGGGCTTCTACCACGTTCCCGTTCCCGGCGAGAACGACAAGGGCATCTACTATTACAGCGCCGCCGAGCTCGACAAGCGCTGCCAGATCCGCATGAAGGCGGTCGTGTACCACGAGCTTCTTCCGGGCCATCACTACCAGATGAACCTCGTGATGGAGGACGATACCCTGCCCGATATCATCCATCACCATTACAACACCGCCTATGCCGACGGCTGGGCGGAGTACGCCTCCGGCATGGGCCGCGAGCTGGGGCTCTACGAGCCCATCAACGACTATGGCCGCCTGTCGTGGGACAGCTTCCTGTGCTGCAGGCTGATCATCGACACGGGGCTCAACGCCCTTGGCTGGACCTACGAGCAGACCTGCGACTTCCTGCGCGAGCACACCATGTTCACCGACCTCGAGATGCATACGGAGCTCATCCGCTACACCTGCGCGATGCCGGCCCAGGCGCTCGCCTACAAGTGGGGAAGCCGCTTCTTCGTGAACCTGCGCAAACGCGCGGAGCAGGAGCTCGGGGAGGCGTTCGATATCAAGCGCTATCACGAGGCGGTTCTCGCGTACGGAGCGATTCCCCTCGACCTGCTCGAAGAGCACTTCGAATGGTATCTCGAGCAGGAGAAGGCCCGCGTGAAGGATAATCAGTAGGAATGCCTGTCACAACAGGAAAAGGAGATGGAGGAGTAATGGCTGAGAAACTGCGTGTTGGTATTATCGGTGCTGGCCGCTGGTCGAAGAGGGCGCATATGACCGGTTGGGTGCGCTCCGACCTGTGCGACCTCGTGGTGATCTGTGATCGCGACGAGGAGCTCGCTCGCGAGGCCGCCGAGAGGTTCGGTGTTCCCGAGGTTATGACCGACGCCGAGGCGATGATCCGCCGCGACGACCTCGATGTGATCGATGTGTGCACCCGCGACGAGCACGGCGAGTCGCATGAGCCGCTCACCGCGCTTGCCATCGAGTGCGGCAAGCACGTTCTGGTCGAGAAGCCGGTCGCTGCTGACTACAAGCGCGTGAAGGAGCTCTCGGAGATCGCCAAGTCCAAGGGCCTCAAGACCAAGGTGGGTCTCACCTTCCGCTATGCGCCGGCCGTCCAGTACATGTTCGATCTCGTCCGCGAGGGCAAGATCGGAACCCCGTGGCTCTACAACGGCTACGAGCAGAACTCGCAGTGGCTCAACCCCTGGTATCCGCAGGACAAGCGCCTGTTCAAGGAGTATCCCACCGAGCTTCCGTGGGTCGGCACCGACCCCGATCCCAAGGCCATCGAGGTAGCATCCCTCGAGGGCTACGGCGCGCCCACCATCGACATCGGCCTCGAGCTCATCGGCATCGGCGGCGACGACATCGAGAGGCTCGTCTGCGAGATGGCCAACCTCCTGCACCAGCGCCGCCGCTACAACGTCGACACCGAGCTCTCCACCATCAACTGGGACGACGCCGACATGTGGATCGCCCGCACCAAGAAGGGCAATCTCTTCTCCATGCAGTCCTCCTTCGTGACCGTGGGCAACTACCCGGGCATCACCGCCTGGATCTACGGCGATAGGGGCGCCCTCAAGGCCACCCTCATAGCCGATCCCGAGACCGGCGCCATCCAGAAGCTCGAGTATGCTGACGGTTGGGCTTCTCCCGACGCCGATGCGGCCGCCGTCAAGTACCGCGAGCTCGAGATTCCCGACAAGTACTGGAACCCAGGCCACCAGCCCGACGACGAGTGGGACACCGCGTTCTACGGCTGCCTCATCCAGAACTTCCTCGAGGAGATCGTCTCCGGCGGCGAGAAGAACGAGGGCAACTTCGAGCAGAGCGCCCGCGTGCAGGAGCTCATCAACGCCGCAGAGCTGTCCCATCGCGAGGAGCGCTGGGTCTACCTGCCGCTCGAGGGCTAGAAAGGACATCACGTGAAGATCGCATTCCGCCATATCCCCTTCAGCGAGGCGCAGTGCGCAGAGCTCGATGCCATCGCCAAGGCCGCCGGCTTCGAGACGCTGTGGTGCGGCTCCGAGGTTCCCGCTGCTGCCGACCTCGCCGACTGCGAGGTGCTGATCGGCTACTTCCCGCCGGCTCTCATGAAGGAGCTCCCCAACCTGCGCTGGCTGCAGACGCCTGCCGCGGGTGTTGAGAAGCTGTGCGTGCCCGGCATCTTCGCCACCGAGGACGTCGTGCTCACCAACTGCTCGGGCGTGTTCGGCATCGATATCTCCGAGTACATGATCGGCGCTATCCTCGTGCTCATGCGCCACATGAAGGGCTACATCAAGCAGCAGGGCGAGCGCACGTGGAACGCGCTCGGCGTGGGCCGCTCCATCTACGGCTCCACGGCTGCGGTTATCGGCTGCGGCAATATCGGCCAGAACATCGCAAAGCGCCTTAAGGCACTCGGTGCGGCGTGCGTGCGCGGCATCGACATGCGCGACACCGCTCCCACGCCCGACTTCGACGAGATGTACACGCCCGCCGACTTCGTCCGCGCACTCGATGGTGTCGATATCGTCACCGCGAGCCTGCCCAACACCCCCGCCACCAAGGGGCTGGTCTCTGAAGACATGATCGCCGCGATGAACGAGGGCACCGTCTTCGTGAATGCCGGCCGCGGTGCAACGGTTGACCAGGCTGCGCTCACGCAGGCCCTTCAGGAGAAGCGCATCTGCGGCGCCGTGCTCGACGTGTTCGAGGTTGAGCCGCTGCCCGAGGACAGCCTCCTGTGGAGCCTCGACAACGTGGTGGTAACGCCGCACATCGCCGGTTGGGACGACGATCCGGTGAACATCCTCTCGATGTTCGAGCTGATCAAGGACAATCTCGAGCGCTACACGCAGGGCCGCGAGCTGACCCATGTGGTCGATCGTTCGAGGGGCTTCTAGATTCAGATAGTTTCCCACGTAATGACGAAACGCCGCCTTCGGGCGGCGTTTCTTGTGTTGTTCGCTCACGGTTGTGGTCACCTTACCGACCACAACCGTGTGTGAGATACGTTCTGCTCGTCTACACGAACGCGAGACCCGCCGCGCCACCCAGCACACGGTCGACCGAGCCGCAGGCGGAGAGGGGAGTGTAGATGCCCGTCACGCCGCCCGTGGTGAACGACGAGATGTGCAGCTCGAACTCGATTCCCTCGCCCTTCACGGAGATGACGTGGGCGTTGGTGGATACGGACGGGTCGGCCACGATGCGCGAGCAGGTCTTGTCGAAGCCGATGCCCGCAAGTGCCACCGCAGCGTGCACGTTCACGTTGCGCGGGAACGCCCCGCAGGCGTCGCGCGTGGAGCCCTCGAAGACGACGGTCGGCTCGCTATACTCCTCGGGGTTCAGGCCGAGGCTCTTGGGGCTCTTGGTTGTGGTGATGGAGACGGACTCGATGATCCGCGAGCCGTCAGCGATGCCGTCGAGGCCCAGGATTGCGCCATGCGGGACGAACACGGTATGGCCGGTACGTGCGCATTCCTCGCGGGCGTGCGCAAGGAACGCCTCGTCTGCGAATGCGGTGAGCGAGAAGCACAGCAGGTCGCAGTGCTCGATGATGGCATCGAAGTTAGCCTTGAGAGCCGAAGCCATGGCGCACTCCACCACGAGGTCGGTGCTCGCGAGCAGCGCCTCATCGGACTCCGCCACCACAGGGGCGCCGCCCGCCTCTGCAACGAACGGGTCCTGCACGAAAGCCACTTCGTCGCCACGCTCGATCACGTGAGCTGCAACTGCCTTGCCGATCTTGCCATAACCGAGGAATCCGATACGCATGGGAGCCTCCTTATGCGCGATAGCGGTCGATCATCGTGCAGATGCGCTTCACGGCGTCGACGGCCT